>JACCRW010000282.1 GCA_013813345.1 Actinomycetota bacterium | reverse complement strand
ATGCTCCGCGACGTCGTCTCGGCGGAAGGCGGCACCGGCGCGCTCGCCGCCGTGCCGGGGTACACGGTCGCCGGCAAGACCGGCACCGCCGCGAAGCCCGTGCCCGGCGGTTACTCGACCTCGAAGTACGTCGCCTCGTTCGTCGGCGTCGTGCCGGCGAAGCGGCCGCGGCTCGTCGTGCTCGTGTCGATCGACGAGCCGAGGACGGCGATCTGGGGCGGCGTCGTCGCCGCGCCGGCCTTCTCGCGGATCGCCCAGTACGGGCTGCAGCAGCTCGAGGTCGCTCCGGACGCGCTGACGCACCGCTAAGTTTCCGCCGGATGGAGCTGGAGCGCCTGATCGCCGCGCTCGCACCCGAGGCGGTCGTCGGAGCGGCAGCCGTCGAGGTGCGGAACCTGGCCTACGACGCGCGGGCCGTGACGGAGGGCGCTGCGTTCTTCTGCGTTCCCGGCTCGACGGCGGACGGGCACGACTTTGCGGCGCAGGCGGTCGAGAACGGCGCGGTTGCGCTCGTCGTCGAGCGGGCGCTCGAGCTACCAATTGACCGACGGGCGCCGCAACTCGTCGTCCCGGATGCGCGAGCCGCGATGGCGACGGCGGCCGACGTCTTCTTCGGCGAGCCGACACGCGAGCTCGAGGTCGCCGGCGTGACCGGGACGAGCGGGAAGACGACGACCGCGTTCCTGCTCTGGTCGATGCTCGAGGCGGCCGGCCGCTCGCCGGGTCTCCTCGGCACGGTCGAGAGCCGTATCGGCGGCGAGGTGCGGCCGGTAGTCCGCACGACGCCCGAGGCGATCGACCTCCAGCGCACGTTCCGCGAGATGCTCGACGCCGGGAACCGGAGCGTCGCGCTCGAGGCGTCCTCGCACGCCTCCGTGCTCCACCGGCTCGATCGCGTCCGCTTCGACGTCCTCGTCTTCACGAACCTGAGCCAGGATCACCTCGACTTCCACAGCGATCTCGATGACTACTTCGCGGCGAAGCGCCGCCTCTTCGTGGGCGCGGTCCCGCCGCCCGCTGCGGTCAACATCGGCGACGAGTGGGGTCGTCGGCTGGCCGACGAGCTCGCGGATCGGCGCCGCGCCCCGCTCGTCTCCTTCGGGTTCGCCGACGATGCTGAGATCAGGCCAGACGACCTCGTCCTCGACGCCACAGGCGCCCGCTTCAACGCCGGCGGGATCGAGATCCGCTCGTGCCTCCGCGGCCGCTTCAACGTCGAGAACGTCCTCGGCGTGGTTGCCGCGGGGATCCTCCTCGACGTGCCCGAGGACGAGATAGCAGCGGGGATCGAGACACTCGAAGGCGTACCCGGGCGGTTCGAGGCCGTCGACGAAGGGCAGTCCTTTGCGGTCGTCGTCGACTACTCGCACAAGCCGGACGCGCTCGACAATGTGCTTCGTGCCGCGCGCGAGCTCGCCCAGGGTCGCGTGCTCGTCGTCTTCGGGGCCGGTGGCGACCGCGACCGAGGCAAGCGGCCGCTGATGGGCAGGATCGCCAAGGATCTCGCCGACGTGGTGATCGTCACCTCCGACAACCCGCGCGGCGAGGAGCCGCTCGCAATCATCCAGGACATCCTCCAAGGGGCTGGGACGAACGTCGAGATCGATCCCGACCGGCGAGCCGCGATCGGGCGCGCGATCGCGCTGGCGGAGAAGGGAGACGTCGTCGTGATCGCCGGCAAGGGTCACGAGCAAGGCCAGGAAATCGCCGGTGAGAAGCTTCCGTTCGACGATCGCGAGGTTGCGCGAGAGGTTCTCCGCAGATGATCCCGCTTCCGCTCGATGAGCTCCGTGGCCTCGGCGACCTCGACGGCGAGGGCGAGGCGACCGGGCTGACGATCGACTCGCGCACGGCCGGGCCGGGCGATCTCTTCGTCGCCGTCCGCGGCGGGCGCGCGTTCGTGGCCGATGCCCGCAAGCGCGGCGCGGCCACCCTTGTTCCCGATGACGAGCACGCGGCGCTCGCTGCGATCGGCCGGGCACTGCGCTCCCGGAGCGAGGCGCGCGTGGTCGGGATCACTGGCTCGACCGGCAAGACCTCGACGAAGGACATCCTCGCCGCGCTCTGCGCCGCCGTGACGCGCACGGTTGCGACCCGTGCAAGCGAGAACGCCGAGCTCGGTGTGCCGCTCACCCTCGGCCGGCTCGAGCCGGATACCGAGCTCTGCATCGTCGAGCTCGGGATGCGCGGCTTCGGCCAGATTGCCGAGCTCTGCGCGATCGCCCGGCCGGACGTCGCAGTGATCACGGCGATCGGGCCGGTCCACCTCGAGCTCGTCGGCTCGATCGAGGGCGTCGCCCGCTCGAAGGCCGAGCTCGTCGCTGCGCTCCCCGAGGGTGGAATCGCGGTCGTCCCGCGGAGCGCCGAGCTCGAGCCCCATCTCAGGAGCGACGTCGACGTGCGCCGGGTGGGCGAGGTCGACGTCGAGCTTTCGGAGGACGGCGCCAGGATCGCCTTCGCGGACGAGCTCATCCACTTTCCGCTCCGCTCCCGCCATCAGGCTCAGAACGCGCTCACCGCGCTGACCGCCTACGAGGCGCTCGGCCTGCCGCTCGAGCGCCTGCAGGAGGGCGCCGACCGCGTCGAGCTCTCGCGCTGGCGCGGGGAGGAGCTCGCGCTGCCGGGCGGGGGGATCGCGATCAACGACGCCTACAACGCGAACCCGACCTCGATGCGCGCCGCGCTCGAGCATCTGGCCGGACTAGGCGCCGAGCGGAAGCTCGCCGTTCTCGGAGGCATGGCCGAGCTCGGCGAGCACGCCGCGCGCTACCACAGAGAGCTCGGCACGCTGGCGGCCGAGCTCGGGATCGAGGTCGTCGCGGTCGGCGAGCTCGCCCGCGAGTACGGCGCGCCGACCTGGGTCCCCGACGCGCCGGCCGCCGTCGCCGCCGCGCGCGAGCGCCTCAGCCCCGGCGACGCCGTCCTCGTCAAGGCCTCGCGGGCGCTTGCACTCGAAGGGGTGGCTCCCGCCCTGGCGAACGCTCACTGATGGTCAGAGTCCTGATCGCCGGCCTGATCGCGATGGTGATCTCGATCGTGATCGGCCCGAAGTTCATCGAGTTCATGCGCCGGAACGAGCTCGGCCAGCCGATCCGCGAGGAAGGCCCGGCCGGTCACGTCGTCAAGCAGGGGACGCCGGTGATGGGCGGCCTCCTGATCCTCCTCTGCGCGTTCCTCCCGTTCCTCGCCCTCTCGCGCTACACGCTGCCCGCGCTCACCGTCCTCTTCGTCACCGTCGGCTGCGGCGCAATCGGCTTCCTCGACGACTTCATCAAGCTCCGCCACCGCCGCTCGCTCGGGCTGAACGGCCGCTGGAAGCTCCTGCTATTGCTGGCGATCACGATCGTCGTCGGGATCGCCGTCCACGAGGAGGGCAGCGTCGGCACCTCGATCTATCTCCCAATCGCGAACGTCGACGTGCCGCTCTCCTATGCCTTCTATCTCTTCCTCTTCTTCGTGATCGCCGGCGCAGCGAACGGCGTCAACCTCACGGACGGAATCGACGGGCTCGCGGCGGGGACGGCGATCATCGCGCTCCTCACCTTCCTCTCGATCAGCGTGATCGCCTACATCCGGTCCGCACCGGCGTCCGGCGACCGCTCCGACTACCTGCTCGACCTCTCGATCCTCGCCGCGGCGCTGATTGGAGGGACGATCGGCTTCCTTTGGTACAACAGCTTTCCCGCCGAGGTCTTCATGGGCGACACGGGCTCGATGGCGCTCGGGGGCGCGCTCGCCGGCTTCGCGATCGTGACGGGCACCGAGGCGCTGCTGCTCCTGATCGGCGGGATCTACGTCGTCGTTGCGCTCTCGGTGATCATCCAGGTGCTCTCGTTCAAGTACAACGGCAAGCGCGTCTTCCTGATGGCGCCGCTTCAGCATCACTTCGAGATGAAGGCGTGGTCGGAGACGAAGATCATGGTCCGCTTCTGGATCGTCGCGGCGATCCTCTGCACGAGCGGCTTCGTCCTCTACTACCGCTACTACCTCCAGTTCCGGCTGTGACCCTGGGGCGGGCGCTTGTCCTCGGGCTCGCGCGTTCCGGCCGGGCCGCGCAGGCGGCGCTCGAGGCGAACGGGACGGAGGTCGTCGTAGCGGATCAAACGCTCGCTAACGACGGCGACCTCGCGCTCCTCGATGGCGTCGAGGTGCTCGTCAAGAGCCCCGGCGTGCCCGGCGAGGCGAGGCTCGTCGTCGCGGCGCGCGAGCGGGGAATTCCGGTCTGGAGCGAGATCGAGCTCGCTTCCCGGCTGCTCGAGAACCCGATCGTCGGCGTCACCGGGACGAACGGGAAGACGACGACGACCGAGCTCCTCGGGGCGATGCTGGGTGCGCCGACCGCCGGCAACATCGGCTCGGCGCTCTCCGAGCTCGTCGGCGCGACCGATTCGGAGCAGCCGATCGTCTGCGAGCTCTCGTCCTTCCAGCTCGAGGACATCGACTCGTTCCGGCCGTGGATCGCGGTCCTCCTCAACCTGGAGCCCGACCATCTCGACCGGCACGGCAGCTTCATGGCGTATCGCGCCGCGAAGCTGCGGATCTTCGAGAACCAGACGCCCGAGGACGTCGCGATCGTCCCGTGCGGCTTCGGCGCGATCCCCGGCGAGGCCGGGCGCGTCGAGTTCTCCGCGGACAACGAGCTTCCCGCTGAGCCTTCGATTCCCGGTGCGCACAACCGCGAGAACGCTGCAGCGGCGACTGCGGCAGCGCGGGCCGCCGGGCTCGGCGACGACGAGATCGCGGAAGCGCTCCGGACGTTCCCTGGAGTGCCGCACCGGCTCGAGCTCGTCGCCGAGCGCCACGGCGTCCGCTACGTGAACGACTCGAAGGCGACGAACACGGCCGCGGCTCGTCGCGCGCTCACGGCTTACGACGCGCCGCTCCACCTGATCCTCGGCGGCTCGCTGAAGGGCGAGCGCTTCGACGAGTTCGCCGGCGACGTGGCTCGCGCGAACGTCGTCACCGCATACCTGATCGGCGAGGCTGCCGAGCCGCTCGCGACCGATCTCGGCTACGCGGGCGTCCCCTTCCTCTTCTCGACGAGGCTCGAGCGTGCGGTCGCGGAGGCAGCCGCGACGGCCCGGCCGGGCGAGCTCGTGTTGCTTTCGCCCGCCTGCGCCAGCTACGACCAATTCAGGGATTTCGAGCACCGCGGAGAGGAGTTCAGGAGACTCGTCCAGAACCTTTCGGGGTGAGCAAGAATCAGTTCGCTCAGCGCGTCCTCGTGCTCGTGACGCTCAGCCTCGTTGCCTTCGGGCTCGTGATGGTCTACAGCGCCACCTCCGCGGCTGCGGCGATCGGAAACGGCGATCCGATGACCTACCTGAAGCGGCAGGGGATCTACGCTGCGCTTGGAATCGCGCTGATGCTGGCCGCGTCGCGCTTCGACAATCGGCGCCTCCGGCTGCTCGCCCCGCCGCTCGTGCTCGGCTCGCTTGCGCTCTGCGCCGTCGTGCTCGTGCTCGGCCCGGAGATCAACGGCGCGCGGCGCTGGCTCTACTTCGGGCCGGCCTCGTTCCAGCCGTCGGAACTCGCGAAGCTGTCGCTCCTCCTCTTCGCTGCGATGTACCTCGCTCGAAAGGGGGCGCCGCGCACGCTCGGCGAGCTCTGGCGCCCGATCGGCCTCCTCACCTGCGCCTTCTCGGGCCTGATCCTGCTTCAGCCCGACCTCGGGACGACGATCTCGCTCATCCTGATGCTGGCCGGGATGCTCGTCGTCGCAGGCGTGCCCGGTCGCACTCTGGTCGCGGCCGGCGGAATCGCGGTCACCGTCGGGCTTGCCGCGATCTGGGTCGAGCCGTATCGCCGCGCGCGTGTCCTCAGCTTTCTCGATCCGTGGCAGGACGCCCAGGGCGCCGGTTTCCAGAACGTCCAGGCGATCATCGGGATGGGCTCCGGCGGGCTCACGGGCGAGGGGCTCGGGCACGGGATCCAGAAGATCAACTACCTGCCAGAGGCGCACACCGACATGATCTTCGCGATCATCGGCGAGGAGCTCGGGCTCGTCGGCACGACAGCCGTGATTGCGGCCTTCGGCGCGTTCGCGTTCGCCGGTTTCGCTGTGGCGCTTCGCTGCCGCAACCCGTTCGGCAAGCTCGTGGCGGCTGGCGTGACGTCGCTCGTCTGCGGGCAGGCTGCGGTCAACCTCGCGGCGGTGATGGGGATCGCGCCGCTCACCGGGATACCGCTCCCGTTCGTCTCCTACGGCGGCTCGAGCCTCGTGATCCTGCTCGGTGCCGTCGGGATCGTCCTTAACATCGCTGCAGATGAGCGCGCCCCCGAGAAGCGTTCCGCCCGACGGCCTGCGCTGTCTGATCGCCGCCGGCGGAACGGCGGGTCACGTCCTGCCCTCGCTCGCGGTGGCGGAAGCCCTGCGCGAGCGCGGGGTGGAGGTGACGTTCGCCGGGTCGCCGGATCGCGTCGAGGCTGAGCTCGTCCCGAAGCACGGCTACGCGTTCGATCCGTTTCGCATCGCCGGCTTTCCGCGCCGTCCGTCCGTCGCGCTGCTGCGGGCGCTGCTGCTCGCGGGGAAGGCGCCGGCGGCCTGCGCGGCGATCCTGCGCCGGCGAGAACCGCACATCGTTCTCGGTGGTGGCGGGTTCGTCGCCGGGCCGATGGTGCTCGCCGCCTGGCTCAGGCGGATTCCGGCGGCGCTCACCGAGGCGGACGCTCATCTCGGGCTCGCGAACCGGCTTGCGGCGCCGTTCGCGCGCCGCGTCTTCCTCGCGTACGAGATCCCCGGTCGGAAGCTGCCCAAGTTTCGGGTTACGGGGCGAGCGGTTCCCGTTGCGCACCGGGGCGCGACGCAGGCGGAGGCCCGGGCGAGCTTCGGCCTGCCGGTCGACGGCCCCATGCTGGCGTTCTTCGGTGCCCTCGCCGGCGCCCGCAGCCTCAACGACTTCGCCGCGGAGACCTACGGAGCGACCGGCCCGGCCGTGTTGCATGTCTCCGGCGAGCGGGACTTCGAGCGACTCCGGCCGCTCGTCCAGCGCGAGGACTACGTGCTCGTGCCCACGACGCCCGATTTCGGCTCCGCGCTCGCGGCTCCCGATCTCGCGGTCTCGCGCGCCGGCGGCACGGTCTGGGAGCTCGCCGCGGCGGGGACGCCCTCGATCCTCGTCCCGTATCCGCACGCGACGGGCGATCACCAGACGCTGAACGCGCGCCACTTCGAGCGTGGCGGCGGCGCGATTGTCGTTCCTGAGCAGGAGCTCGACCGCGTGCCGGCGCTCGTCGACGAGCTTTTCGCCGACCCCGACCGGCTCGCGACGATGCGGACGGCGATGCTGGCGATGGCTCGCCCCGATGCGGCTGCCGAGATCGCCGAGGAGCTGATCGCGCTTGCACGGGGTTGACGACGGCTTCGTCCGCCCGTACCGGCCGCTCGACGGTCGCCGGATCTGGTTCGTCGGGATCGGCGGCGCGGGCCTCTCCTCCTACGCCTTCCTCGCGCGGGCCTGGGGTGCCGAGGTCGCCGGCTGGGATCGGGTCGAGACGCCCTATCTCCGCCAGCTCGACGGCGTCGAGGTCGATCTCGGACCGGAGCCGGTCGTGCGCGAGGGCTGGGAGACGGTCGTCTCGACGGCGTACGCCGAGCAGGTTCAGGGCCGGCCGCGCGCCGAGTTTCTCGCCGAGGTCGTCTCGCTGCAGCGTTCGATCGTCGTCTCCGGCGCGCACGGGAAGACGACGACGACCGGGATGATCGCGTTCGTGCTTGCGGAGCTCGGGCTCGATCCCGCCTACCTGATCGGCGGCGAGATCCCGCAGCTCCGCGGCAACGCGGCGGCCGGCGACGGCTGGCTCGTCGTCGAGGGTGATGAGTCAGACCGGACGATCGAGAGTCTGCGACCGGAGATCGCGGTCGTCACGAACGTCGAGCTCGACCATCACGCGACCTTCGCCTCGGCTGCCGAGCTCGAGGAGCTGTTCGAGGGCTGGCTCGCGCAGGTGCCCCACGTCGTGCGCGGCTGGGAGCTCGAGCCGGTTTCATTCGAGCTCGCGATTCCGGGCGAGCACAACCGGCGGAACGCTGCCGCAGCGCTGGCGGCGCTCGAGTTCGCGGGTGTGGAGCCGGTCACCGCCGAGCCGGTGCTGGCGCGCTTCCGCGGCGCCGTCCGGCGCTTCGAGCTCGTGGGCGAGCGGGGCGGTGTGACCGTCGTGGACGACTACGCGCACCATCCCTCCGAGATCGCCGCGACGATCGCGGCGGCGCGCGAGCGGACGAAGGGGCGCGTGCTCGTTCTCTTCCAGCCGCACCTCTACTCGCGCACACGCCATCTCGCGCACGAGTTCGGCGCTGCCCTATCGACAGCCGACGCCGTCTGCGTGACCGAGATCTACCGGGCGCGCGAGGAGCCGCTCGAGGGAGTAGGCGGGAAGCTCGTGCTCGACGCGCTCCGACCGGGGCTGCTCGCGGGCTGGGCGCCGACGCTCGAGGACGGCGCCGCGATCGTGAGCCGCTGGGCACGCGAGGACGACCTCGTCCTGACGCTCGGCGCCGGCGACGTGGATCGAGCCGCGAAGCTGATCCTGGAGTCGCGCTGATCGCGATCGATGAGGCGGTGCCGCTCGCCCGGCTGACGACGATCGGGACGGGCGGGCCGGCGCGTGCTTTCGCCCGCCCCGAGACTCTCGCTGACCTCGAAAGCGCACTCGCCTGGGCTGACGAGCGCGAGCTGGCGGTTGCGACGGTCGGGCTCGGCTCGAACCTGCTCGCCGCGGATGCCGGCGTCGACGCGCTCGTGCTCCGGCTCGGCGGCGAGCTCGCGGAGGTTGCCTCGGACGGCGAGACTCTCCGTCCGGGCGGCGGCGCCACGAACGCGGTCTGCCTCCACCATGCCCGCGCCGCCGGCCTCGGCGGCCTCGAGTTCGCCTGCGCGATCCCTGGCACGGCCGGCGGCGGCGTCTGGATGAACGCGGGCGCCTACGGGCGCGACTGGTCGGAGATCCTCGTCCGCGCGCTCGTCGTCACGGTCGCGGGAAGCGGGTGGTTGACGCCAACCGAGCTCGGCCTCTCCTATAGGCATTCGACCCTCGAGCACGGCCAGGTGGTCGCGCAGGTCGAGTACCGGCTGACCCCCAGGCCGCCCGCCGAGATCAAGGCCGAGGTCGCCGGCCTGATCGCACGCCGCAAGGCCACCCAGCCGACGAACAAGCGCACCTTCGGGAGCGTCTTCAAGAACCCCGAGCACGAGCTCGGCGCGGGGCAGATGCTGGAGGCGTGCGGTCTGAAGGGCCACCGGATCGGCGGCGCGTTGATCTCGCCGATGCATGCGAACTTCATCGAGAACGCCGGCGGCGCGACGACCGCGGATGCGCTCGTGCTGATGGGAGAAGCGCGCCGCCGCGCCCGCGAGGAGTTCGGCGTCGAGCTCGAGCACGAGGTCGAGCTGCTCGGTTCAGTCGAGATTCCGACCTAGTCCGGCGAGCGTGCGATCGCACTGCACTAGCCGGCTGCTTGCCTTAGAGCGCGCTCTAAGGCGTACCTTGAGTTCATGGGCTTCGGGGACGACTCGACGCTGACGATCGGGGACGCGGCAACGCACTCTGGTCTGAGCGCGCACACGCTGCGGTATTACGAACGAGCTGGCTTGATCGACCCGGTTGAACGAGGTTCCGAAGGAGAGCGGCGCTACGCCAGCGGCGACCTCGAGTGGGTCGCCTTTCTGAGCCGGCTGCGGGCAACGAGGATGCCGGTCCGAGAGATGGCGCGTTTCGCCGACCTTCGTCGCGCTGGCCCCTCGACTCTCGCGGATCGGCGTGAGCTCCTCGAGGCGCACAGGGAGCGAGTGCGGGATCAGATTGCACGTCTGTGGGACGATCTCGGCGCGATCGATGCGAAGCTGACGCGGCTCGAGTCGGGCGTGGACGCCAACACGCGGGATCGGATTGATGCCTCTCTACGTGCTCGAGTACCAGTTTCCGGAGGACAGCAGCCGCCGGCTGGCCGCGCGGTCTCGACATCGTGCGTATCTCGCCGAGCTGAAGCGACAAGAGAAAGTGATCGCGGCCGGCCCATTCAGCGATGGCTCCGGGGCGCTGATCATCTACGAGACCGCCGACGCCGACGAGCTCGAGCGGCTCCTCGCACGTGACCCGTACGGATCCGCCGAGGTCTACGGCGAGCGGATCATCCGTGAATGGGGGCCATTCATCGGCGGACGTGTACCCGAAGCCTGAGCAACGCCTAGCATCGGGTCAGGCTTGACGTTCGGACGATCCTCGTGCTTCAAAAGCACGCGGGTAGGAAGCGCTGCGCACGCGGCGAAAGCCGTCTCCGTGGCCGCTGGCAGAGGATCACGGACGCCGTCGCGCCCGCGGGTGGCCACCGTCGTCCCGGCCCAGGGGTCTGGACGTCGTCTCGAGCTGATCAAGTTGGCACCCTCGGCACGGTCGCTTGCGTTCGGGCTCGCGCTTCTCGCTGCCGCAGCCGGTGCCTACGGGCTGGCGCGCGGGACCTCCGCATTCGCGGTGCGAGAGCTCCAGGTCGTCGGCGCGCCGCCACATGTCGCCGCTCAGGTGCGGACCGCGCTTGAGTCCGCGCAGGGGCGAGCGCTCGTCGGCCTCGACCTCGCCGAGCTCGAGGCGGCGGTCGAGGCGGTACCGACCGTCGCTTCCGTCTCGTTCGACCGCGCCTTTCCGCACACGCTGGCCGCAGCGATCGTGCCGGAGCGCCCCGTGGCCGTTCTGCGACAGGGGAAGGAGTCGTGGCTCGCCGCCGCGAGCGGGCGCGTGATCGCGCCGCTCGACCGGGGTGTGCGCGCAGGGCTCCCTCGGATCTGGTTGACGACGAAAGCCGAGCTCAGGCTCGGTGAGCCGGTACCGGGAGCCGTGCGCCGGGCCGTACGGGCGGTCGCGCCGCTCGTACGTAGCCCGCTTCCGGCGAGTGTCGCGGCGGTCCGCTCGACCGAAGCGGAGCTGACGCTCGTGCTGCGCTCGGGGTTCGAGCTGCGACTCGGCGACGACTCGGATCGGGCACTGAAGCTCGAGCTCGCGCGCCGGCTCCTGCCGTCGCTGCTCGCGGGAGGCGGCTATCTGGACGTCAGTGTTCCCGAGCGTCCAGTTGCTTCTGCAACTCTCGACTCTCAAGTCGAGGCTGAGTCTGCAAGCTCGACCTCGCCTTGAGGCTGGCGTTGACAGGCGCGACAAGGAGACATACCGTGCATGCCGAACGACTATTCAGCACAGCTATCCTCTACTCGAGCTTCAGGTAGAGCCCCCCTCGAGACCAGCGATGGAGTCCCCGACATGAGAGATGCAGCCGGCAACTATCTCGCCGTGATCAAGGTCGTCGGCGTCGGCGGCGGCGGCACGAACGCCGTCAACCGGATGGTCGACGCGGGCGTCGGCGGCGTCGAGTTCATCGCGGTCAACACTGACGCGCAGGCGCTCCTGATGACGGACGCCGACGTCAAGATCCACATCGGCTCGAAGGCCACCCGCGGGCTCGGTGCCGGCGCCGACCCGAACGTGGGCCAGGCCGCCGCGCAGGAGTCGCGCGACGAGTTGAAGGAGGCGCTGAAGGGCGCCGACATGATCTTCGTCACCGCCGGCGA
>JACCRW010000276.1 GCA_013813345.1 Actinomycetota bacterium | reverse complement strand
CCTCGACCATCCGCACATCGTCCCCATCCTGAGCTTCGGGGAGGAGGGCGGCCGCCTCTACCTCGCGATGGCGTACGTGGAAGGGTCGGATCTCCGCGAGCTGCTCCGCCGCGACGGCCCGGCCGAGCCGGTTCGGACGTTCGACCTGATCGCGCAGGTTGCCGACGCGCTCGACGCCGCGCACGCGGCCGGGCTCGTCCATCGGGATGTGAAGCCCGCAAACATCCTCGTCGCTGACACTGCCGACGGCGAGCATGCGTACGTCTGCGACTTCGGCCTGGCCCGGCATGTGTCCTCGGTCAGCAGCCTGACCGGCGACCGCGGCTTCGTCGGCACGCTCGACTACGTTCCGCCCGAGCAGATCGCGGGCCGCCAGATCGACGGTCGCGCCGATGTCTACTCGCTCGGCTGCGTGCTCTACGAGTGCCTGACGGGAGAGCGTCCGTTCACGCGCGAGAGCGAGCTCGCCCTCGTCTACGCGCATCTCAACGACGCGCCGCCGCTTCTCACCGACCTGAGACCCGAGCTTCCGGAAGGGCTCAACGGTGCGATCGCGACCGCGCTCGCGAAGGAGCCCGACGCGAGGTACGCGAGCTGCGGGGAGCTCGTTACGGCTGCAAGAGCGGCACTCGCCGGCAAGCCGTACGCGCGCCGCTCGCGGCGCCGGCGGCGAGCGGTCGTCGCGCTAGTCGCGCTGCTCGCCGCGACGACCGCCGGGATCGCCGGATACCTGACGACTCGCGAGCAACCCGCGACGGTCACAGGCGCTTCTCCGGCCATATCCCAGACGTCCATCGGAGGAGCCGTGCTCGGCCGTAGGGAGACCGCCTACCAGAGGCAGTTCGGCGGCTACAAGGAGTTCGAGCTCACAGAGTCGGATCCGCCGATTCCGGGACTCTCATTCGGTCAGCCTGCGCTCGCCGTCTATTTCCGTGAGAGCCCCGGGCGCGCCGACGTGATCACGACGTGGAACAGGAATCTCCGAACGGCCGCCGGGATCGGGCCGTGCTCGACGATCGAGCAAATGCAGAAGGCATACGGCAAGGACGTGCGGCCCTCACCGCACGGAACCTCGCCGGATGGGAAGACGGTGTTCTCGTACGTCGTCGGTCGGAACCTGCTGTTCGCCACGCAGGATCAAAGAACGATCGGTGTGGTCGCGTTGTACAAGGGATTGCCGAACAACCAGCTTCAAAAAAATGGCGGCCCTCAGTCATGGGCGAACTTCATAGCTGCGCTCGAGACCCCCTGTCTCTAGGAGGGCTTGTCTCTAGTCGCGCGCGCTCTCGATCGTCCAGGTGAAGCGGGTCCGGCTGCCCGCCGGAGCGAGCCCGCTCGGCCGAAGCCCGTTATGCACCAGTAGCGTCGGTCCAGTCCGGCGAACGAGCGCGCGTCGCGCCTCGCCGAGCCCCTCTCTGCGCCAGCTCGCCGAGAGCCCCGTCACCACGATCGTGGCGCCTTCGGCCGCCTCGGCGAGCGCGGCAGGATCGGGTTCGACGAGCTGAGGCACGGCATCGACCCCGATCGCGCGCTGGACGGAGATCGAGGCGTCGGCCAGCAGGCGGCTCGCGTCCCGCCGACCCCTGACGACGTTCGCCTGGGCGCCGAGCAGGCGGAGCGCGATCCCGCGGCTCGACGCCAACCAGGCACCCAGCTCGAGCGCTGCCCAGTCGTGCTCTCCGCCGGCGAACGGGACGCAGACGCCATCGCCGGAACCCCATTCAATGTGGCTGCCAGCGAGCAGACCGACGTCCGCCGGCGCTCGTTCCACGATCGCCGCCAGGTCGGCGGGAAAGCCGTTCTCGTCGAGACCGGGTGCGTCGAGGAGGACGAGCCGAACGTCGTAGGCCGCGGCCAGGCGGACCGCGTCGTCGACAGGATCGAGCGTTGTGAATGCCGCCGTCCGCGCTTCGACAGCGAGTGAGGCGCGCCGGACGTTGAGCGCCGCCGCTGTCGAAGCGAGCAACGTCTCGTCCGGCAGCAGCCGCGCGATCAGCAACGATCGGCCGGGGAGCATCGCGAGCGGCTCGGCAACCGTGAGCAGCGCCTCGAGCCGCTCGTCGCCGGACGGAAGGACGAGCACGAGCTGGTCAGGCGGCGCGACCGCTCGTGTAACCGCACCACCGCCGTCGAGGAATGCGTCGTGGTTCAGGATCGCTCGCTCCAGCTCGTGCAGTTCGCGGCCGGGCTCGATCCCGAAGCCGTCGCTGAGCGTTGCCCGCGTGCGGCGGTAGACGTCGAGCGCATCGCCCTGCCGCCCCGACCGGTAGAGCGCGAGCATCAGCCGCGACGCGAACGGCTCGTGGAGAGGGTGCTGCGCCGCCAGCTCGTCGAGCTCGCCGACGAGCTCGCGGTGCCGGCCGAGGGCGAGCTCTGCGTCGAGGCGCTGCTCGAGCGCCGCCAGCAGGATCTCCTCCAGCCGCCCCGTCGCCACCTGCGCGAACGGCTCGTGCTCGAGGTCTGCGAGCGGAGGGCCGCGCCAGAGCTCGAGGGCGTCGCGCTGGAGCGCGAAGGCCGGCTCGGCCTCGCCGCGCGCGAGGGCCTGGCCCGCGTCCTCGGTCAGCCGCTCGAACCGCCGCAGGTCGAGCTGCTCGGCCGCGACGTGGATCACGTAGCCAGGCGCTCGAGTCTCGAGCCTCGCGTCCACGCCGAGCGCCTTGCGGAGCTCCGAGATCTGGCGATGCACCTGCGTCGCCGCCGTGACCGGTGCGCGGCCCGCATAGAGCTCGTCGGCGAGCCGGTCGATCGACACGACCCGGTTCGCGTTCAAGAGCAGGATCGCGAGCGTCGCGCGCTGCTTCGGGCCGCCGAGGCGGATCGGACCCTCGGGCCCGACGACCTCCAGCGGCCCCAGGATCCGGAACTCCAGCACCGCGCGCGACGGTAGCCGTTCGGTAGCGACTCGGTAGCCGCTGCTCCGATCCTTGACGACAAGCCGTGGCTCAGCAACGGAGCTGACGGCGTGACGCCGATCACCGAAGAAGGGGTGAAATGAGAAAAACCCTGTTGGCCGGACTTCTACCGCTCGGTCTTGCGGCGCTGCTGGCGCTGCCCGCCTACGGGACGGCTCCGGGTCAGAACGGGCAGATCGTGTTCTCGTCGAACGCGCCCAGGCGTCTCTGGGTGATCAATCCGGACGGGACAAAGCTCCGAAAGCTCACGAGCGCCAGAGCGAACGACGTGAACCCCGACTGGTCGCCTGACGGCTCGAGGATCGCCTTCGAACGCTGTGACCGGAGCTACTCCAGCTGCGGCGTGTGGAGCATCAACGCGGCCGGTACCGGGCTCAAGCGACTTAACGCCTGCGACTGCGGGATGCCCGCCTGGTCGCCGAACGGGAAGCAGCTCGCCGTCACCCGCGGTTTTGGCGGCATCGTCGACGACAAGATCAAGTTCGCCGAAATCTTCGTCCTGAACGTCGGTGGCGGCGGCCTGCGCCAAGTCACCAAAGTGACGAGCGCAAGCCCCTACTCGGCGGACGTCGACCACCCCGTCTGGGCACCCGACGGGAAGCGCCTCGTGTTCGAAGTCCACAACTCGAGCAGCGGTGAGCGCGCGAACCGCAGAGCCCTCTTCGTGATCAACGCCGACGGCACCGACCAGCGCCAACTGACCCCTTGGAGCCTGAACGGCTCGGATCCTGACTGGTCGCCGGACGGCAAACTGATCCTCTTCCGCTCTGTCCCCGGTAGAGAGCAGCACGGCAACCTCTACACGATCAACGCCGACGGCAGCGATGTGAAGCAGCTAACGCGCTACCCGGCGCCAACGGCGCTCTTCGCCGGCTCCTTTTCTCCGGACGGGAAGTGGATCACCTACTCCAGGTTCACCTCGGGAGGCCCAGGCGTCTTCGTGATGCGCCTGAATGGAACCGCGCTGCGGCAAGTGAGCAAGGGCCTCTACGACGTCGATGTCGACTGGGGACCAGCTCATTGATGCACAGATTGCGCGGCAACGACGAAGGGAGTGGTAGGCATGAGGAGGCTGTTCAACGCAGCTGTGGCCGTGGCGATCATCGCCGTGGCGCTGGGGGTGGGCGTCGTGGGTGCCGCACCCCCACAAACCGCGACGTTCATGGTCGTGGAGCAGTTCGATCCCCCGAGCGGCGCGTTCACGTCCGACGGCAGCATCCTCTGCGCGAGCGGCACGACGTCGAACGAGTTCTCCGCGAGCGGATTCCAAAGCAACGTGGGGATCGTCTTCCACGATCGCAAGACGATCACCTGCGACGACGGGAGCGGCACCTTCACCCTGCTGCTCCAGGCTCGCACGGGGTTCAACGTCGGCGACGACGGGACGAGCGGGCGCTGGGTCGTGCTGAGCGGAACGGGCGACTACGCCGGCCTCCACGGTCAGGGGAGGTTGACCGGGACGTACACGCCGGGCGGCATCAGCGAAACCTACGAGGGCCGGCTCGCATATCGCTGAGCCGCGGCTCTGCGGGCGGCGTTGTCGTTCTGTCGCCGCCCGCCGTCGTCGCGAGCCTGCCGGGCTCAGAACAGCCCGACCGTCCGTCCCTCCTCGTCGATGTCGACGGTGAAGGCGGCGGGGCGCTCGGCGAGCCCGGGCATCGTCTGCATGTCGCCGCAGAGGGCGACGAGCCAGCCCGCGCCGGTGTAGGCACGGATATCGCGGACGGTGACGGTGAAGCCGGTGGGGGCGTTCGAGAGGCTCG
>JACCRW010000261.1 GCA_013813345.1 Actinomycetota bacterium | reverse complement strand
CCGTTCTTCACGCGCGTCGAGCTGGAGGTCGAGCTCGGCGACGGGCACTTCCACGTGCCGCTCCTCGTCTCCCCCTACTCGTGCGCGAGCTACCGCGGGAGCTGAGCGCCGACGAGCTGGCGCCGCTCTTCTCGGGGCGGACGCGGCTCGTCGACGAGCTAGCCGCACGGGACAACCCCCTCGTTATCGCCGAGGAGGTGGCACTCGCGCTGCCCGAGGAGGATCGGTTCGCCGCGCTCGCCGCGCACCCGCGGATCGGCGAGCGCTCGCCGGAGCAGCACGGCGGCGACACGGACGTGCTTGCCGAGCTCGCCCGCCTGAACGAGGAGTACGAGCGGCGCTTCGGCTTCGCGTTCGTCGTCTTCGTCGACGGCCGCCCGCGCGAGAAGCTGCTGCCGGTGCTGCGCGAGCGGCTCGGCCGGACTCGCGACCAGGAGCTCGAGACGGGGCTCCGCGAGCTCTGCCGGATCGCGAGGAGTCGGTGGACGCGGACTACCTGAGGGACGTCGCCGACCTCGTTCTGCGCTTCCTCCACGTCGTCGCCGGGATCGCGTGGATCGGCGCGTCCTTCTACTTCATCCGACTCGACCTCGGCCTCGCGCCGCCGAAGGAGCCCAAGGAAGGAGTCGCCGGCGAGTACTGGGGCGTTCACGGCGGCGGCTTCTACCACTCGCAGAAGTACAAGGTGGCGCCGTCGAAGCTGCCCGAGCACCTGCACTGGTTCAAGTGGGAGGCCTACACGACGTGGCTCTCCGGCTTCGCCCTCCTCGTCGTCCTCTACTGGACCGATCCAGACACGCGGCTCGTCGACCCGGCGGTCGCCGATCTGTCGGGCTGGCAGGCCGCGGCGATCTCGGCCGCGGGGCTCGTGCTCGCGTGGCTCCTCTACGACGCGGCCTGCCGCCTCCTCCGCGACGACCGGGCGGTGGCCGGCTTCGTGACCGCGCTCGTGATCGCCTCCGCCTTCGCGGCCGGCGAGCTCTTCGCCGCCCGAGCCGCCTACCTCCAGGTCGGCGCGATGCTCGGCACGATCATGGCCGCGAACGTCTTCTTCACGATCATCCCCGCCCACTGGGAGCTCGTCCACGCGAAGCAGGAGTTCCGCGAGCCCGACCCGGCACCGGGTCTTCGCGCCAAGCAGCGCTCGGTGCACAACAACTACCTGACGCTGCCGGTCGTCTTCACGATGCTCGCCGGGCACTTCGCCTTCACGTTCGGGAGCGGGCAGGCGTGGCTCGTCCTGTTGGCCCTGTTCGCGCTCGTCGGCGCGATCCGGCACTTCTTCAACCTCTGGCACCAGGGGCGGCGAGCCTGGTGGATTCCCGCCGCGGTGGGGGTCGGCGCGATCGCGCTCGTGGTAGCGCTCGCACCGGAGGACACGCCCGCTGTCGCGCGCCAGGTCACCGACGCGGAGGCCCAGGCGATCGTGAGCGAGCGCTGCACCGAGTGTCACGTCGGCGCCTCGGCGCCGAGCGGAGTCCGGCTGGAGACGCTCAACGGGATTCGCGCCAACGCGTCCTTGATCGAGAGCCAGGTCTCCTCCCGCGCGATGCCGCCCGGCAACGCGACCGGAATGACCGACGAGGAGCGAGACCGGCTCGTCGCGTGGGCCGCCGCCGCGAGGTAGGTTCCGCCCGTGCTCGAGATCACCGCCGCCGGAATGCGCTTCCTTGCTCGCTGGGAGGACGAGCTGGCGCCTCAGACGGTCGCCGCCTTCAAGGCGATCCTGCCCCTCGACGACCGGATCATCCACTGCCGCTGGAGCGGCGAGGCGAACTGGATCCCCTGGGGCGACCGCCAGCTCGGGATCGGGCCCGAAAACGCAACGAGCTATCCGCACCCCGGCGAGCTCGCGCTCTACCCGGGCGGCGAGAGCGAGACGGAGCTCCTCTTCCCCTACGGCTATTGCAGCTTCGCGAGCAAGGCCGGCCACCTCTGGGCGAACCACTTCGCGACTCTCGTCGAGGGCCAGGAGCAGCTGAAGGAGCTCGGCCGGCTCACGCTCTGGGAAGGCGCACAGCAGATCTCGTTTCGGGACGCTTGAGTCGGTGAGCCGCGAAGCTTGGCTGCTCGTCCACGTCGTCGGCGTCGTCCTATTCATCGGGAACATCGTCGTGACCGCAGTCTGGAAGCTGCTCGCCGACCGCACTCGCACACCGGCGGTCGTGGCGTATGCGCAGCGCCTCGTGACGGTGACCGACGTCGCGTTCACGGCAACGGGGGCTGCGCTGATCGCCGTTTCGGGCCCGATCCTCGCTGAGGATCTCGGGGGCATCAGCGGGCCGACCTGGCTCACCATCGGCTTCGCGCTCTTCATCGCCTCCGGCGTGATCTGGGCCGCGGTGCTGATTTCGATCCAGATCGCCCAATCACGGCTGGCGCGACGCTTCCGGGACGAGGATTCGGTGCCAGCCGGCTACTGGCGGCTCGCAAGGCTGTGGCTGTGTTCGGGACGCTCGCGACGGTGCTACCGCTGGCGAACCTCTACCTCATGGTCGTGAAGCCCGATCTCTGACAGCCCCGAGGCCGGAGCCCTATTCTGCGTCGGGAGCGGTCAGAACCCGCTCCACGAGCTCGTCGAGGCGGCCGGTCGCGAGGCAGATCGACGTGTCGGCGCCGCCGTAGTAGAGGCGAAGCTTGCCGCCGTTGTCCTGGATCACCCCGCAGGGGAAGAGCGCGTTCGCAACGTCGCCCTGCCGCTCGTAGGGCTCGAGCGGGCCGAGGATCCAGTCGTCGGCGCGGCGGAGAACGCGCGTCGGCTCCTCGAGGTCGAGGAGGGCGAGCCCGACCCGGTAGATCGCGCCGGACACCGTCTCCTTGACGCCGTGGTAGATCAGGAGCCAGCCGTGCTCGGTCTTCAGGAGCGGCGGCCCGATCCCGATCCGAAGCGAGTCCCACCAGGCACCCGAGCGCGGCTGCATCACCGGCTCGGGCGCAGTCCAGTGCTCGAGGTCGTCGGAACGAGAGAGGGCGATCCCGGCCTGCGAGACGCCGCCGAAGCCCGTCGTCGGCCGATGAAAGAGGATCCACTTGCCGCCGACGCGCTCGGGCAGCAGAGCGGCGTTCTTGTCTTCGGCGGAGACCACGATCCCCTTTCGCTCTACCGAGACGAAGTCGGTCGTCGTCGCGAGGTACACGGCCGGGCCGGCCGGCCCGTAAGCCGTGCAGGTGATCACGAAGCACTCGAGCTCCTCGACCCAGACCACCCGCGCGTCCTCGAAGCCCCACTGCTCGCTCTCGATCCCCGATTGCGGCTCGAGCAGCGGCTCGGCCGCGACCGTCCAGCCGTCGATCCCGTTCGCCGAGCGGGCGACGGTGAGGTGCGAGACGCCGGTGAGCGCCTCGACCCGCGCAAGCAGCACCGTCTCGGCTCCCACGCTCGCGGCCGCGGGGTTGAAGACGACGTTGACGGGCGTCGGCCAGTCGGCCGCCGTCAGGATCGGATTCCCTGGATGACGCCGGAAGAGCTCGCGCGCAACCGGCCTCAGGCCGAGATCGGTCACGCGGGGACACCGGGACGGGCGACACCGGAACGGGCGACACCGGAACGGGCGGCATCGGGGCTGCCTGCATCGGAAGGGACAGAAGCGCTGCGGAGCACACGCGGCAGGCCGGCCGCCTCGAGGACGTGTTGGGCGCGGTGGAAGGCGAGGGTCGACTCGGCGCCCTCGTTCGTGTTCAGCGAATCCTCGCCGAGCCCGTCGCTGCAGCCGCCGGTCGCGAAGTCGTAGAGCGGCAGCCCGAGCCGGTTGCGGCCGAGGAACCACTCGAAGGCGCGCTGGGCGCGAGTGCCGTGCTCCGGATCGTGGGTGACCGCGAACGCGGCGAGCTCGGCCTCGACGAAGGCCGACGCGTCGAGCGGCTGCTCGTCGCCGCCCCCGGGGGCCGGCTCGCCGAGACGGCGGCCGAGGTGGCCGGTCAGCCGGAGCACGCCGTCGGCGAGCCCGCAC
>JACCRW010000250.1 GCA_013813345.1 Actinomycetota bacterium | reverse complement strand
TCAAGGGCGACGTCTTCGAGATCCAGCCCGCCTACTCCGAGACCGCCTACCGCGTCTCGATGTTCGGCGACGAGGTCGAGGCGATCAGCCACTTCGACCCGCTCACCGGCGAGGTCTACGGCAAGCTCGACACGATCACCGTCTTCCCGGCGACGCAGTACGTGACCTCGAAGCCGACGATCGAGCGCGCGCAGGACGAGATCAAGCACGAGCTGGAGCAGCAGGTAACGCTCTTCGAGAGCCAGGGACGGCTGCTCGAGGCGCACCGGATCCGCCAGCGGACCGAGTACGACCTCGAGATGATGCGCGAGCTCGGCTTCTGCAACGGAATCGAGAACTACTCCCGGATCCTCGACGGCCGCCCGCCGGGCTCGGCGCCACACACGCTGCTCGACTACTTCCCCTCCGACTACGTCGTCTTCGTGGACGAGTCGCACCAGACGATCCCGCAGATCGGCGGCATGTACGAGGGCGACCGCTCGCGCAAGCAGACGCTCGTCGACCACGGCTTCCGGCTCCCGTCCGCGCTCGACAACCGGCCGCTCCGCTTCGACGAGTTCCTCGGCAAGGTGCCGCAGCTCGTCTTCGTCTCTGCGACGCCCGGCGCGTACGAGCTGCGCCACTCGGGAGTCGTCGCCGAGCAGTTGATCCGGCCGACCGGGATCGTCGACCCCGAGGTCGAGCTGCGCGCGACGAAGAACCAGATCGACGACCTGCTGAACGAGATCCGCAAGCGCGCGGACGTGGGCGAGCGGGTGCTCGTGACGACGCTGACGAAGAAGATGTCGGAGGACCTGACCGACTACCTGCTCGAGGCGGGCGTCAAGACGCGGTATCTCCACTCCGAGGTGGACACGCTCGAGCGGATCCAGATCATCCGGGAGCTGCGGCTCGGCGACTACGACGTGCTCGTCGGCGTCAACCTCCTGCGCGAGGGGCTCGACCTCCCTGAGGTCTCGCTCGTCGCGGTGCTAGACGCGGACAAGGAGGGCTTCCTCCGAGGCAAGACGGCGCTGATCCAGACGATCGGGCGCGCCGCGCGCAACGTCAACGGACGCGTGCTGCTCTATGCGGACAAGCTGACCGAGGCGATCAAGGGCGCCCTCGACGAGACCGAGCGGCGCCGGGCGAAGCAGCTCGCATACAACGAGGAGCACGGGATCACGCCCGAGAACATCGTCAAGGGCGTCTCGGACATCGCCGAGTTCCTCTCGCTCGGCACGCCGACCGTGCCGCGGGGCAGGCGCACCGGCGGCTCGAAGGTCGAGGGCCTGAATCGCGAGGAGCTGGAGAAGCTCGTGATCACGCTCGAGGAGGAGATGTTCGCCGCCGCCGAGGAGCTGCGCTTCGAGTACGCCGCGAAGCTCCGCGACGAGATCAAGGACCTGAACCGCGAGCTGATGGCGCTTGCGTCGACGCACCCCGCCGAAGCACCTGCCTAGCCGCACTGGGCTTGACCTGCACATGCTACCGTATGTGCATGCCACTGACCCGGCGCCTCCAGATCTTGCTCGACGAGGAACGTCACGAACGCCTGCAGCGCGCCTCGCGCGAGCGTCGGCAGTCGGTCGGAGCGCTTGTTCGCGCCGCGATCGACCAGGCGCTACCCGGCGATGAAGAGCGCCGACGTCTGGCCGGCAACGCGATCCTCGAGGCGGAGCCGATGGATGTCCCTGCCGATCCAGCCGACCTTCGCCGAGAGCTCGACGAGGCGCGTGCGGGTGGGCTGTGATCGTGCTCGACACCCCTGTCCTCGTGTACGCGGTCGGGGTCGAGCATCCGCTCCGGCGACCCGCGACGGGACTCGTCGAGCGAATCGCAGAGGGCCGAATCCGCGCAACCACGACGATCGAGGTCGTGCAGGAGTTCGCCCACGTCCGCGCGAGGCGTCACGGACGAGCGGATGCGGTCGCTCTCGCCCGTCACTATGCGACGTTGCTCGCGCCTCTGCTCGTGACTGAGGCGGCCGATCTCGAGGATGGCCTGCGCCTCTTCGCGTGGAACGATCGGCTGGGCTCATTCGACGCCGTTCTCGCCGCGGCCGCTGCGCGCGTCGACCCGCATGTAGTCGTTTCCTCGGACCGCGCATTCGCGGACGTGGAGGGTTTGCGCTTCGTCGATCTTGCCGAGGCGGCGGGGCTGCCCGACGGCTGACAGGAGGCGCCGCTGCTGTCGCCAGGCGGTCGCTTTATGCGACAGTTGGCGACGCGGAAGACCAACCGAGGGGGGTTCCCATGTGCCGCAACATCCGCACGCTCCACAACTTCGAGCCGCCGGCGACGGCTGAGGAGATCGAGGCCGCCGCGCTCCAGTACGTCCGCAAGCTGAGCGGGACGACGAAGCCGTCGAAGGCGAACGAGGCCGCGTTCGCGCGCGCGGTCGAGGAGGTCTCCGCGGCATCGATGCGCCTGCTCGCATCGCTTGTCACAGCCGCGCCGCCCCGCGATCGCGAGCTCGAGGCGGCGCGCGCTCGGGAGCGGTCGCAGCAGCGGTTCGGGATCGCGCGCACCGGGTAGCTCGGCCGCGTGCTCAGCGCGATCATCGGCATCCTGATCTCCGGCCTGATCGTCGGGGCGCTCGCGCGCTTCGCGCTGCCGGGCCGCGATCCCCTCTCGATCTGGAGGACGATCCTCCTCGGGATCCTCGGCTCGATCGTGGGCGGCTTTGCCGCGGCCCTGACCGGCGTGATCGACCCGACGCCTCCGGAGGGCGAGGAGATGACCGGCGGCGAGCTCGTCACCGGCTTCCTCTTCGCGCTCGCGGGCGCCGTGGTGCTCCTGATCCTCTACCGCCGCCTGGTCTGGAAGCGCAGCATCACCGGCCCCGACGCCGGCTAGGCGGCGGCCAGCGCCCCCAGCTTCTCCTTCAGATAGCGGACGTACGGCTTCGCGTCGATCGGACCACCCACGACGCGCTCGAGCGTCTCCTGCGGGGTGAGCTTCCGGCCGAGCGCGTAGAGGTTCGAGCGGAGCCACGCATGCAGCTCGCCGAACTCGCCCGCCTCGAACTGCGCGGGAAGATCGGGGAGCTCCGAGAGCACCTTGTTCCAGATCTGGACCGAGACGATGTTCCCGAGCGAGTAGGTGGGGAAGTAGCCGAACCCGCCGCCCGACCAGTGCACGTCCTGCAGCACGCCGACCGTGTCGCTCGGAATCGGAATCCCCAGGTACTGCTCGAAGCGCTCGTTCCAGACGCCCGGGAGGTCCTTGAGGGCGATCGCGCCCGCGATCAGCTCCTGCTCGAGCTCGAAGCGGAGGATCACGTGCAGGTTGTAGGTCGCCTCGTCGGCGTCGACGCGGATGTAGCTCGGCTTGACGCGATTGATCG
>JACCRW010000242.1 GCA_013813345.1 Actinomycetota bacterium | reverse complement strand
CACTCGTCCACGATCACGACGTCGAAGGTCTCGGGCGGGACGAGCGGGTTGTAGTCGACCAGCACGGGAGCGGCCGGCTCGAGGTCGTACGCCGAGTGCTCGTCGAGCTCCTCTGCGAGCTCGGGGTCGCCGCGGAGGGTCGAATAGAGGCGCTGGATTGTCGAGATCGTCACGCGCGCGACCTTCTCGACGCTGTTCGAGGAGAGGTGTTGGACGTTGTAGAGCTCGGTGAACTTGCGGTTCACGTCCGGGACGGTGAAGCTCTGGAACTCCTTCAGCGTCTGGCGGCCGAGGTTCGCGCGGTCGACGAGGAAGAGGATGCGGCGCGCGTCGCCGTGCTTGATCAGGCGGTAGGCGAGGCTCGCGGCGGTGAAGGTCTTCCCGGAGCCGGTGGCCATCTGGACGAGCGCGCGCTGGCGGTTCTGCGCGAGCGATGCCTCGAGGTTCTGGATCGCGCGCGTCTGTGCCGACCAGAGGCGTGTGTCGTCGAGCGGCGGCAGTTGCTGGAGGCGGTGGCGAAGCGTCGGCGCGCTCGGGTGGCGGCTGACGTCCTCGATCCAGCCGGCGAGCGTCTCCGGTCGGTGGAACGAGAAGACGTCGCGGCTCGCGTGCGCCGGGTCGAGCGTGTTCGTGAAGCGGGTCTCGACGCCCGTCGACTGGTAGGCGAACGGGAGCGCGCCCTCGAGCGCGGTCGGGATCTCGTCGGGGAGGCCATCGAGGTACTTCGCGGTCTGCCAGGCGACGCCGGTGAGCGTCTCGCCCTCCTTCTTCGCCTCGAGCACCCCGACGGCGTGCCGATCGACGAAGAGGAGGTAGTCGGCGCGGCCGTGCGGCGGCTTCAGGACGAACTCGCGGACGGCGACGCCGCGGGCGGCGCCGAGGCTGACGGCCTTCGCGTCCTGAACGGCCCAGCCGGCTGCGGTCAGCATGTCGTCGATGCGCACCCGAGCGCGCGCCTCGGGCGTGAGGTAGGCGAGGGACGACTCGGTCATACCCCGCAGTATCACCGGCACAGCTGTTCACCTTCGGTGCCGTTCCCGTTCCCGTTCCCGCCCCGAACGGACGCCGATCAGTCGCAGACGGAGATGCGGGCTACCAGGGCCGATACGCGGCCGCGCTGGATGCGCGCGAGGAGGCCTGGGTACCGGCCGCCACCGACCTCGGCACAGATCTGACGTGTCACGAGCCAGTAGCCACGGTCCCCCGCGAAGCCGGCTCTCGGACGGACGCGCGGGTAGAGCGCACGGACCCGCGCGGCCGGGTCACCCACCCGGAGGCCGACGGCCGTGCGCCACGCGGCTCTGCCCGTCACCGTCACGATCAATGCGACGCCGCGGGCGCACGGTTTGCCTTCGAACGTGAAGAACTGCACGACGAGCCGCACGCCCTTCCAGCTCTGCACGCAGGAATGGGTCGACTCCACACGCGAGGTCGACGGCGTACCGTAGAGCCGCCTGACGTCCGCCGGAGTGCTGCGGCCGATCTTGATCCCGCCGGCGTTTCGGTCGCCCTGGATCACGCGGACGTCGGTCGCCGCGAAAGCCGTACCCACGAGAGCCGCCATGGCGACCGAAGCCGTGACGAGCGCGCGCACGACCGTCAGCTTGCCGGGGTTCGCGAGCACCTGGAAGACGCGCCGATCGGGTCCTGGACGACGGCGTAGCGGCCGATCTGAGGGATGTCCACCGGCTGCACCAGCACCTTGCCGCCGAGCTCCTCCGTCTTCGCGCAGGTGGCGTCGGTGTCGGCGACGGCGAAGGCGGTCGCCCAGTTCGGCGACACCTCGCCCATCTCCGGGGTGATCTGAAACAGCCCGCCGACGTTCTCCTCGCCCAGCTTGAGCACGCGGTAGGGCTCTCCCTCGCCCATCGGCATCGCGTCCACGTCGTAGCCGAAGACGGCGCGATAGAAGGTCTCGGCGGTCTCGGTGTCGTTGGTCTGGCACTCGTTCCACGTGAACGACCCGGGCTCGTTCGCGAGTTGCGCGCCGTAGTGCTCCCCGGCCTGCTAGACGCCGAAGGCGGCGCCGGTCGGATCCTTCGCAACCAGCATCCGGCCGGAGTCGAACACGTCCATCGGCTCCATGACCAGGGTGCCGCCCGCGTCGCGGATCTTGCCTGCGGCGGCATCGCGGCGGCGACCTGCTTGCCGTCCTTGGAGAACATGGTGTAGCCGCCGGCCTCGGGCCTCGGATCCTGCGCGGCCTCCCAGCCGAACAGGTCGGAGTAGAACGAGACGGTGCGGTCGAGCTCGGGGGTCATCACGTCGACCCAGCACGGCGTTCCGGCGGCGTAGTCTGTGAACTCGGGCATGGCGGCAGCCTCCTTCAGGCGGGTGGACGCCTCTCTAGCCGTCCCGATCGGTGGACGGTTTGTTGCAGTCTCGTTGCATTGTCGAGACAAAGCCGTGACGACTCGGCAGGCAGGCTGGAGTGGCGATGACCGTCGACCTCGTGAAGCCTCCGCTGCCGCGTTCCTACCTCGTCTTCCTGCCGGTGCTCGCGGGGCCGTATCCGGGGGCGGGGAACGAGCGCGAAGCCCAGCGACGGCTCCAGTGCGTGCTCGACGAGGGCTGCGACCTCTTCCTCGACCTGACCCAGCTCGGCGAGTGCGAGCCGTACGCTCATCTGCTGCCGCCGCGCGCGCGACACGTCCGGATGCCGCTGCGGGCAGGCGCGGTACCTGCGGAGGAAGCGATCGACGAGATCGTGGCGGCAATCGACCGCTACTCGGCGGCGGAGGGCTGGTTCATCTACGTACACGACGCCAACGGAATCGGACGCGTCGGAACGGCGATCGGCTGCTGGATCGGGAGCATGCCGCAGCTCGCGCGAGACCCGATCACGTTTCTCGACGAGCTTCGGAAACCTCTTGGGGAGCCGTGGCTGAGCTCCCCCTCGCTTCCCGAGCAGAGGGCGTTCGTGCGGCGCTGGTCGCACACGCGCCGGGAGCGGCCAGATCAGCTCGTGGAAGGAGGTAGCTGGTAGGCCATCAGGATCGCGTCGACATAGCCGCTCTCACGCCGATAGTGCTCGCGGCGGAGTCCCTCACGCTCGAAGCCGAACGCCTCGTAGAGCCTGGTCGCGGGCTCGTTCCAGGGGAAGACGTGGAGCTCGAGCTTGCGAACGCCCGCGTTCTGCGCCCACGCAACCGCCTGCTCGAGTAAGGCGCGCCCGATCCCACGACGCCGATGATCGGCGGAGATCATCAGCCCGAGGTCGGCGACGTGGTAGCTCGAGGGATGCGTGTCCCGCGCGAGCGAGAGCCGCCCCACGAGCTCAACGTCGGCCACGGCGACGAAGACCGCCGCGTGCGGGTAGCGCTTGAGCGCGCGGAGATAGCGGCGCTCCTCCGCGACGGTGCGCCAGCCGTTCGTGTTCAGGAGCCAGTCGCCCTCCTCGCGGCCGACCGAGGCGCCGAGATCGACAAGCGCTGCCGCATCCTCGGGTCGCGCGGGCCGGATTCTCACCGTCGGGGCTGGTCTCGGCGGCTCCGTCGAGTCTCCGCCGCCGCTCATACGACGATGCCGTGGCCGCCCCGGCGGGGATCGCCCGCGGCGTCGAGCGAGCCGTCCGATCGGAGCTCGACGGCGGAGACTCCGCCGAAGTAGAGATTCAGGCTCTGCCAGGGGATCACCTCCCAGTCGCCCGGCGGCAGCTCCTCGGCTGCGGCTGCAGGCCAGCCTCCCTCGAGATGGAGCTCGCGCTCACCAACGACGTGGAACCTGGGTGCCGTGATCGCAGCGCCGACTGCGGCGCCCCCGATCACCGCAGCAGCGACTTGGGCGATCGCACCGGCGAGCCGAACCGAGCCTGCGCTCCCGAGCGCGAGGCGCGGCCGTCCATCCTCGAGCACGAGCGTCGGAGTCATCATGCTCGCGAGCCGCTCGCCCGGAACGAGCTCGCCCCTGCCGATCACGTCGAACTCTCCGAGCATGTTGTTGAGCTGCGTCCCGCCGCGATGCACACCGGAACCGGCGCCGAGCGTCGACGAGAGTCCCGCCGCGTTCCCGGCCGCGTCGATTACCGAGATGTGCGTTGTGCCGGCGATCCCGCCCACCGAAGCGCTCCCGTAAGCATCCCTGAGCGCGCGCGCCCGACCGTCGAGCGAGCTGCTCGCGCCGAACCCCGTGAGCGCGGCTGCGACGATCGCTCCTCCGCGCGAGGGCGTCGGGGTCGTGAGCACCTCCCGGCCGTCGATCGTCGTGCGGAGCAACTCGCGCTCGACCGGGCGGTAGACATCGAGATCGGACGCGAGCTCGGGTAGCAGCTCGCACACCGCGGCAACCGGGTCGGCGCCGATGCGCTCGAGTGTCGCGACGAGATCGCTCGTATCGAGATGCCGGGCATTGGCGTAGATCCGCCGCCCTCCTTCGTCACGCTGCAGGACGGCGACGAGGATCTCGTGCAGGAACGCCTGCGCCTCACTCACTGCGACGCCGGCTCGAGCGAGCTCGATCGCCGGCGCAACGAGCTCCTGCCAGGAGAGTTGACCGAACCGATCGTGGGCATCGCTCAGTCCCGCGAGCAGGCCGGGAACGGCGATCGAGCCCTCTCCGACGTGGTAGCTCTGCGTCGTCGAGCCGAAATCGACGGTGAGGTGCTCGATCTCGCCGAGCGGCTCGCTCGGCACGGAGAAGAAGCAGTCGAGCAGAGTCGCCTCCCCCTCCACGTGGGCGAGGAAGAAACCCCCTCCCGCCGGCCCGGTGAGCGGCCCCTCCGTCACGAACGCTGCGAAGGCCGCCGCGATGCACGCATCCACGGCATTTCCGCCTTCTTCGAGTACCCTGGCGCCCGCCTGGGCGGTCAGGGGGTGGCCGGCCGCGATCGCGCCTCTCATGAACAGAGCGTAAAGCTCTGGAGTTTCTGCCGATAAGGAGGGCAGGACCGCGTCATGAACGACGAACGTTGGAGACGGATGCACGCACTCGCAGCACACAGGCGCCAGATCGCTCTCGGGCTCGTCTCGCTCGCGCTCGTCGCCGTGATCGCCTCGACGCCGGGGCTTCTGGGCGACGAGGTGCGCGAGGGCTTCGGCGGCCTTGCGGCCGCGAGCCCCGCCTGGCTCTGGACGGCAGCCCTCGGCTTCGCGCTCTCGCTCGCCGCGTCCGGCTGCGCCTGGCGCTCGGCGCTCCTGCGCTGCGGCGGGCGGACCTCGCGCCTCGACTCTGCGGCGCGCTACGGCTGCGGCTCGCTCCTGAACTCCTTCGCTCCCGCTCGGCTCGGCACCGCGTTGAGGTTCGCTCTCTACGCGCGCACGCTCGAGGGTGAGGGGCGGCTCTGGACTTCCGGCGGCGTCGGCACCTCGGTCGGGGTCGCTCACATCGTCTGGCTGGCCGTCCTGCTTACGTTCGGCGCCGTCACCGGCGCGTTGCCCGCGTGGCCGCTCGCGATCATCGGGGCGATCGTCGCCGTTGCGGTCGCGCTCGCCTACTTCACGCGCAGCTCCCGTCCACGTGGCCGCGTCGCGCACGTGCTCGACGCATTCCACGCGCTTGGTCGCTGTCCCCGCGCGGCGGGTCAGCTCCTCGCCTGGATCGGGCTTGCCACGGTCGGGCGCGTCGCCGCTGCCACAGCGGTCTGCATGGCCTTCGGGGTCTCCCGGCCTCTTGCTGCCGCGCTCCTCATCGTTCCCGCGCTCGAGCTCGCCGGGACGCTGCCGCTGACACCCGGGAACATCGGCGTCGCCAGCGCGGCCATCGTCTTCGCTCTCAAGGCACACGGAGCGCCGATCGACTCTGCGATCGCAGCCGGCATCGCGTTCAGCGCCGTCGAGACGGTGACCAGCATCGCGTTCGGGCTCGGCAGCGCCCTCTACCTGCTCGGCGGCCAGGCTCCGGGCGTGCGGCGCTATGCGCTGGCCGGCGTCTCGGCAATGGGCTGCCTGGCCCTCGGCGCCGCATTCGGCGCAACCGTCGTCATGCCGCTCGTCTAGCGCCGCGACCATCTCGCATCCGTAGGCCGGGCGGCCCAGTCCAGCTCCTGTCCCGAACGGACGAGTCCGGGCTCTGACCCCGGACGTGTCCGCTGTAGACGGGGCGGATCCTGCCCGGAGCTCATCACCAGTGACCTTTCGCTCAGCAGGCCATGGCCGATCGGTACTCGGCCGGGGTCAAAGCCCGGACATGTCCCTCGCCGCGGCCGGACGAGCGTCCGCAGACGCCGCGAGAACGTCCTCTAGCTGCGGAGGAAGCTGGGCGGCTCGAGTGGATCGTCTGTCCGCGTCGTGCGGAGGCCCGCGCCGGTCGAGCCTGGTGTCGCACGGCGGCCCCTGCCGCCGAGGCCGGTAGCGACGACCGTCACCCACACCTGGCCGGCAAGACGCTCGTCGACGGTGGCGCCGAAGATAATGTTCGTCTCGTCGGTCGCCGCCTGCCGGACGAGCTCGGCGGCGTCGTTCACCTCGAGCAGAGTCAGATCCTCACCACCGGCGATCGAGAGCAGGATTCCGCGGGCGCCGACGATCTCGGTGTCGATCAGCGGCGAGCGGAGAGCGCGTTCGGCGGCCTGCTTCGCGCGATCCTCACCGGTCGCGAAGCCGATCCCCATCAGGGCGGAACCCGCGTCGGACATGATCGTGCGCACGTCCGCGAAGTCCAGGTTGATCAGGCCGGGCATTGTGATCAGGTCGGTGATCCCCTGGACGCCCTGGCGGAGGACGTCGTCGGCGATCTTGAACGCGTCGAGCATCGAGGTGGAGCGGTCGAGCACCTCGAGGAGACGATCGTTCGGAATCACGATCAGCGTGTCGCACGCGGCGCGAAGCTCCTCGACGCCGACCTCGGCCGAGCCCTTGCGCCGCGAGCCCTCGAACCGAAACGGGGTCGTGACGATGCCGACGGTGAGCGCGCCGAGCTCGCGCGCGATTCGCGCAACGACCGGCGCTGCACCGGTGCCGGTGCCCCCGCCCTCGCCGGCGGTGACGAAGACCATGTCCGAGCCGCGGAGCGCGTTCTTGATCTGGTCGTATCCTTCCTCCGCGGAGCGGCGCCCGACCTCCGGCTCGGCGCCCGAGCCGAGCCCCTGGGTCAGGTCGCGGCCGATGTGCAACTTGACCGGCGCGTCCGAGAGCTGGAGCTGTTGCATGTCGGTGTTGACGGCGACGAACTCGACCGCCGAGATCCCGGCGTCGATCATCCGGTTGACCGCGTTGAGGCCGGCGCCGCCGACCCCCACGACGCGGATCACTGCAAGGTAGGAGGTCGAGTCCGGACGCGTCGCGTACTCCAGCCGTGGCGCGGGCTCGGGCAGCGACTCGAGGAAGCGGCTCGCGGGCGGTTCATACGGTCGCTCGCGGGGGGCCGACTCCGGGAGGGGCTGTGGCGCGACAGGCAAGCCGGTGGCAGCTGCAGGCTCGGATGGGACCGACTCGGGGCGATCCGACTCCGTGCTGACGAAGTCGGGGACGTGCTCGACCGTCTGCTCCTGCGGCTCCTCGGCGGGCGCGGCGGCGCGCGCGGGCTGCCCGGCGGTCTTCCGCTGCCTTGGCTGCTTGGCAGACGTCGGCTGCGCGGACTTCTCCGGCGCGGGCTCCTCGGCTCCGGTCTCCTGGGCCTGCCGTTGGGCGGCCTCGGTCGCTCGGAAGAGCTCGGCGAGCGGCCCCTCACGCATGCTCGCGCGATTTCGCGCCATGGAGCACCTCCTTCGCCAGGTCGCGGTAGGCGTCCGCGGCCGTGCCGGTCGGATCGTACTTCAGTATGGACGAACCCTTCACCGGCGCCTCGGCGTAGCGCACCGTCTTGCGGATCCGCGTCTTGTAGACGAGCTCGCCGAAGTTCTCCTCGAGGATCTCGATTGCCTCCCGTGCGTGCAGGGTCCGGGCATCGAACATCGTCGGCAGGATCCCCTCGATCTTGACGTCCGGGTTCAGGTTCTCGCGCACCATTGCCAGCGTGTTCTCGAGCTGGACGAGGCCGCGGAGCGAGAGGTATTCGCACTGGACCGGGACGATCACCCCGGTTGCCGCGACGAAGGCGTTGATCGTCAGCAGGCCGAGCGAGGGCGGCGTGTCGATCATGATGAAGTCGTAGGAGTCGCGTATCTCGAGCAGGGACTTTTCGAGCGCGCGCTCGCGCCCGATCATCGCCGAGAGAGCGAGCTCCGCTCCGGCGAGATCGATCGAGGAGACGGCCACGTCGACCTCGGCCGTGTGGATGATCTCGGTGATCGGCAGGCGGTGGACGAGCACGTCGAACATCGAGCGCTCGATCGCATCCGGATTCATCCCCTGACTCATCGTCAGGTTGCCCTGCGGATCGAGGTCGATCACGAGCACGCGGTGGCCGAGCTCCTTGAACGCGACCCCGAGGTTGAGTGTCGTCGTTGTCTTCGCGACGCCTCCCTTCTGGTTGGCGAACACGATCACCCTCTGCAACGACGTCTCCTCGGTGGTGGTATGCGACCGGAGATTCGGTCGCGGAAGCAGGCGCATGAGTCCCATGTGGACTCGCATTTCAAGCCTATCCCGCTTATTCCTTCACGCCTCGACTCCCTCACCGTCCCCGCACTCACCGTCTGCGTACTCGAGCGACTCGAGCCGCCCGATCAGGCCGAGGCCACGGAAGAAGATCTTGTTCGAGCGCGGGTAGTACGCCAGGTCGTTCGGCTCGCGCGTTCCGTACGCGAGGTAGGCGAGCCCGTCGGCCCCGGCGCGGAGAGAATGCGCCACCCGCGTGCCGGCCGGACGTGCAACGACGCTGCCCGCGCGGATCGCGTGCTTTTCCCGCTCGGTTGCCGAGACGCTCTGCGGCGCCGGCCAGAGCTCGAGCTCGCCCGTGCCCTCGAGCACGACGAAGATCTCCTCTTCCGCCGAGTGGCAATGTGGCGCGGCACCGAGCATGCCCGGAGGTACGCGGACGTGCTTGAGCCCGGAACGCTCGCTACCCGCAGCGCGGCCTAGGTCGCGCCAGTCGCTCGCGACGTCGGCGAACCGCCGTTCGCCAACCGGCACGTCCTCGAGACGCACGATCCAGGCCGGCCGCTCCACGGATTCGCCCACCTCGGGCTCGCCGGCCTCCGCCTCGAGCTTCCAGGGATGGTCTTCCTCGGCTCCGGTTCGAACCCAGGAGCCGAGGCCCCAGGAGACGCCCGCCCGCGGGAGCCGCGCACCGCTCGCGAGATGCCGCTCCCCGAATGCGAGCACGTCAAGCCCGTCGGGGCCTGCGCGAAGAGTGTGCGCCTCCGTCTGCGCGGTGTGCACGAGGCAGTCGCCGGGGCCGACGTCGTAGCAGGCGCCGTTCTGCCAGGACACGCCGGAGCCGGCAAGCACGTAGAAGATCTCCTCCTCCGAGTTCTCGACATGCGCCGGCGTCGACCACTTGCCAGCGTCGATCCGGATGCGCTTGACGCCGGTCGTGACGGAGCGATCGCCGGTGAGGCTCTGCCAGTCGCCGGCGATATGGCCGCGTTCCATCCGCGTCGAGGGAAGCTCGTCCCAGTGCGAGGTCACGCGCCGATTATGTCCGGTGCGGCGCCGTGCAGAGGCGCTCGACCACCTCCTCTCGCGTTCTGTCGTCCATCGAGATCGACGCTAACGCGAGAACTGTCACCAGAACGTGTCGGATCAGTGTCGAAACTGCGTCAAGCGCCGACGCTACCCGGCTCGCGCCAGCCCGGCCGCCGCTGAGCGCAGGCCGAGCAGCTCGTCGTCGAGCGAGCCGAGCAGCACTACCCGATCCCCGCGCCGGAGCACCTCGACCAGCGCGCGTCGTACGGCGTCCGCAGCCGAAGGCAACGCGGGCTCGCCCGAGCCGAGCTCTCGAAGAGATGCATGCAACGACCGCCGCTCGTCCGACGACTCCCCGAGCAGCACCGCCGCGCGGAGCTGCCAGGTGTCGCCGAGCAGCGCCGCCAACGCGCCGCGCAGCTGCTCGGAGCGAAAGGGCTCGTTCTGGAAAAGGGAGAGCTCCCAGCGGTCGAGCGCCTCCGCGAGCGCTCCGTCGGCGTCGGCGAGCGGAAGTCGACCGAGCACGATCTGCGCGACCTGCGCCCGAAAGGAATCGAGCCGCGTCGGCTCGCCCGGCGGCTGAGTCGCGGCGATCGGGAGGACCGGCCGGATCCCGAAAGGTCGCCAATCGAGCCGCTCGAAGAGCACCGGTCCGGCGGAGACGGGCGCCGCTGTCGCGAGTCGAAGAGCGGTGACCGCGTCGGCGAGCTCGGCGGGAGCGTCGGGAGGCTCCTCCTCGGAACCGAGGCCACGCTCGAGCTCGAGCACGCAGTAGCGGTCGACGTCCTCGCCGAACCCAGGAGGGAGCAGGCCCTGAGCCTCGGGCCAATGTCGTGCGAGCTCGCCTGTGGCAGCGGCACGGATCCGCAATCCCTCGCCGAGCTCGACCTGGGTGATCACCGAGATCCCGACGAGCGGCGCGACGGCTGCGTAGGCGCGCGAGGATCTGAAGAGCGATCCCTCGAGCTCGGCGTAGGCCCGCTCGAACGCGACGTCGTCCCAGTCGAAGCCGCCGCAGGCCTCCGCGGTCGAGATCAGCAACGAGACGAGGACCGTGCGGTAGAGCGCCTGCTCCTCCGACGTCCTCGGCCCGGCGTGGGCGCGCGCATAGATCGCCGCGGCGGGCTCGCGCAGCAGCTCCTCGAGCGCGATCCGGGCGTCCTCGCGCTTCGCCAGCGAGCCGGCCCGCGCCTCGACGAACGAGCGCACGAGCGGCCGGTACTCGTAGAGCGCGGGGCCGCCGCGCTGCACGTGCGCCTCGAAGGAGAACGGCAGCTCGTCGCCCTCCTCGAGCGCACGCCCGAGGTAAACGAAGGCGCCAAGACAGAACGAGCGCAGCGTCAGATGGAGCTGAGGTGAGCGAACCGCCACCTCGTCGTCTACGCGACCGGCGGCTCGCCTCCTTCCTTCTGACAGCCGGAGCACCAGTACGCCGTCCGGTTCGCGTCGCCCTGCCCCCGTGAGCTGACGATCGTGCCGCACCGTCCACACGGCCTGCCGGCGCGGCGATAGACGTTCCGCCCCGGCCGGCCGTCCGCGAGCGACGCCTGCATCAGGCGCCGCGCCGCTGTCACGGCCTCGGTCAGCACCTCGTCCGACGCGTCGCGAACCAGGATCCACGGCGAGACGCGGATCTCCCAGAGCGCCTCGGCCATCCACATGTTCCCGATCCCTGCCACGAGCCGTTGATCCTGGAGTGCCTCGCCGAGCCAGCGATCACCGGCGCCTCGGAGCCGAGCGACGGCAGTACCAGGATCGAAGCCCGGACCGAGCACGTCCTGGCCGAGCCTCGCGATCGGCCGCGAATCGAGAGCCAGGACCGGCCCGTTCCAAAGCACGCCTTCGAGGGCTTCGCCACGAAGGACGAGCCACGGCAGGCCGACCCACCGCGTCCCACGAGCCTCGATCCGCCAGCGACCGCTCATGCGCAGGTGGCTGCGGACGACGAGCCCGCCCTCGAAGCGAAGGAGGAGGTTCTTGCCGACCGCCTCCACCGATTCGAGCACTCGACCGTCGACGGCCTCCGCGACTCGCGTTGCCTGCGCGCGCGGGTGCGGCGAGGTCACCTCGAGACGTTGGCCGACGAGGGGTTGCAGCCGCCGGGCGGCGCGGTGGAGAGAATCCCCCTCTGGCATCCCCCGAGCGTAGTAGTCGGCCGGTAGTGTTTTCACACCGATGGAGAACGCTGGCACGCTCACCGTCGGCGCCGCTCTCGTTGACCCGGCCCGACTCGAGGCTCTCTCGCGCATCCGCGTCGGCGGCGCGTCCGACTCGGCCGTCTTCGATCGC
>JACCRW010000225.1 GCA_013813345.1 Actinomycetota bacterium | reverse complement strand
GGCACTGACCTTCTTCCTTGTCCTGGGGATCGGCGGCCTGCTCTTGGTCGCGGCGACCCGGTTCGTGCCTGACGAGTCGAAGAGCACCTGAGGCATCAGAGCGAACTCGTCTCACCGCTGACCTCGGAGCGCGCCTACTCGTCCCGTCCGAGCACGAACCACTCGGACGCGACGAGTCTTGGTACCAACTCCCGACTCGCCACAGGATCAGCGGGCGAGCAGGCGCCTCAGCGAGAACCGCACCGCTTGCGGCAGTGCCGCTCGGGCGCTAGTTCTTGCTGAAGAACTCTTCGACTTTCTCAGCCTGCTTGGCCTTTGGCCCTGGATGGGGACGGGCTGGTCGGGGTCTCCGGGATCACCGCGTGGCACGTCGAACTGGAACTCTTCGTAGTAGGCGCTGACTCGGTGAGGGAGTAGGCTGACAGCGCTGTACGGCCCGCGACTCCCGCTCGAGGTCTGGCTCGACCGCGAGGGCCTGCCGCGACGGATCGAGTGCCTGATCAGGATGAAGCCCGTGGCCTCCGGCGGCAAGCCCATCCTGCCGGCCAGGGCGATCCGCGGCAGCTACGAGCTCTCCGACTTCGGCGCCGAGGTCGGGCGAACGAAAGCGACAGCGTCTGGCGCTGGGGGCGCGAGAGTCGGCCGAAGATCAGGCTCGCCTATCGCTGGCGTCGCGCCGGGCGACGCCGTTCGCGAACCGAGGGCGCTGCGCACGAGCCTGCCGGCCGATCTCCCTCCGGGCGCGACGCAACTCGTGCCGGTGCACGTCGTCGCCCCGGGGGGCAGCCGGGGCGTGCGAGCTCGAGGTCGACCTCGTCCACGAGGGGACCCGCTGGTTTGGCGTGGGCCAATCGATCAACGTCGAGGTCCGGCGACTCCGGCGCGTCACCCTCATCGCCCGCGCGGAGCGGCTGACGAGCGTCGTCGCCGAAGCAGGCGTCGCTCCAGAGGTCGAGCCTGTCGTTCTCCTCCGCGATCCGGACGACGCCGGCTCGTTCGAGGACTACGAATCCCTTCCAGGCCCTCGCCGGTATCTGCTCGCGGATACCGCAGAGCGCGGGCGGCTCGCGACCGGAGGCGCGCTCGTCGCGCGGACACTGTCTCTGGCGAGGGAAACCCGTCGCTCGCACTGGTCACGCCCGGAGTACCGATCTCTCCTTGCCCACCTGAGGACGAGCGACGGGCTCGTCGTCGATGGGGCGACCTGGGAGCCCGACGCAGGGTTCGGTTGCGAGTGGGCCTGGGTCGCCGTGACTGCGCTTCTCTGGCGGCTCGACCGTCGCCCGGTCGTGATCAGAGACAGCGCGCTCCCCGGCGGCGAGGGTGCGCGGATCGCCGCAACCCGAACGGTGCTCCGACTCCTCCGGACGAGCGCCTGAGGCCGAAGCAACGCCCTCTCCAGCTCCTGTGGCGATCCAGAATGGGCGCCCACTCGGATTTGCGGATGTCGTTCCTCAGGTTCGGGTTGTTGAATCGCCCGCTAACCGGAGAGGTCGAGCACGTTGAGCAGCGCCTCGATGACCCGCGGGTCAAACTGCGTCCCGGCATTGCGACGCAACTCGTCGACGGCGTCCGTCGCGCTCATGGCTGCCCGGTAGGGGCGATCGGAGACCATGGCGTGATACGCGTCGCAGGCAAGAGTGATGCGGCTGGCGATGGGAATCGCCTCGCCGGCGAGGCCGCACGGATACCCCTCTCCGTCCCAGCGCTCGTGGTCGGCGAGGATGACCGGGGCCATATGGCGCAACCCTTCCACCTCGGAGACGATCCGTGCGCCGATCTCCGGGTGACGGCGCATGAGCGCCAGTTCGCTGTCGTTCAGCGGGCCGGGCTTGTGGAGCACCGCGTCCGGGACCCCTACCTTCCCGATGTCGTGAAGCAGCGCCATCCACTTCACCTGGCAGGTCTGCGCCTCGTCGAGCCCGAGGTGACGGGCCACGTCCCCCGTGAGATGGACGAGCGCCTCGGAGTGCTCCGCCGAGTAGTTGTCACGGGCATCGAGCGCAGCGACCAGGGCGAGCACGCTACTCGCCTCGATCTGGGAGTGGACGGTACGGGCCTCCAGCTCGCTCCGCTCGAGATCGGCGGCCACGAGCTGAGCCAGGACTTGCATAACGCCAGGTCGCGCTCGCCCAGGCGGGGATCGCACTCCCGGCCGATCACGCAGAATGTCCCCCAGAGCCGACCATCGGAAAGAACGACCGGCACGGTGCAGATCGCTCCGATGCCCGGGTCGTAGTCGGACATGAACTCCCGGGTTCGCGGGTCGTTGCGAGCGTCCGCGACGAGCGGTGGCATGACGCCGTCGGCTGCCCGCTTGCAGTAGGTCTCTCCGAGCCGCTCACGTGCGCCCACCTGGACATCGTCGATGAACCCAGGGGCAGAGCGCTCGACCCGCCGATAGACGAGCTCGGCGTCCTCCCACTCGCTCAGGTAGGCCAGCTGCATGCCGAGCGTGTCACGCGACGCGACGAGAACGCGCTCGAGGAGCCCGCGGCCGTCGGGTTTGGTGATCCGGACGATGTCGCGCAGGTCGCTGCGTCCGCCGGGGCGGTTGTCAGGGGCGGTCGACGATTGGGCGGGAGCGTGTACACGCAGCACGCTTTCTCCATCGGTCGCAGTGTCACCCGCCTGTAGGAACGTCACCGTGGATAACCGCGGCGGTGCCTGCACCATCGCCGCTCATCGCGCAGCCGGTCGGCCGGGTAACCCACTGACGAAGAATCGCGAGCACACCTGGGAGCGCGATCCGACGCGACTTCGTCTTGGTGCCGATCGACGCGCTCGTCGTCGACGAGGCACAGGACTTCCGGCCGGAGTGGTGGCTGCCACTCCAGCTCTTGCTGAAGGATCGCGACGGCAGTCCGCTCTACGTCCTCTTCGACGCGAACCAGAGGCCGTTCGACGTGGCCAAGGAGGTCGTTCGCGTGAGCCGGCCCGGTGCGCGGATCGTGATGGGTAACTGGATCCCCAACGATCCGACACTCGTCGCCCAGATCCTGGAGATCAGCGCCTCCTACTCGCCGCCTCCTCCGGAAGGGTTCGTCAGCCCCCTGACTGGGGCGTTAAGGAGAACGTGATTGAGCGATGCGCGGGCGCGGGGGTATCCGACGAGAAGATCTACAGCGGGGATCAATGCGGAGCGGTACGTCGAGCGCAGGTGAGCCGGAGCGGCTCGACCAAGTGGCACACGCGGGTGCCTTCTCATGGGTGGGAGGTCGTGAACCGGTTTCATTCATGCGACCGGCTACAAGGTTTGTGGGAGAAAGCACGATTTTGCAGGTAGTTTGGCCCCAGCGTTTGGGCCACTGGATTGGGCCAGCTCACGTTTGGCCGCGCCTATCGGACAACTCAAGTGCCTATTTGCAGATACTTCGAGAGACGGGAGCGACGGGACTCGAACCCGCGACCTCCGGCGTGACAGGCCGGATCCGCTGGTACTCGGCCGAGCCCGAACCATCCGCTCAGTACCGCTATTGCAGGGGATTGTCCTTACGCACGTCCACGCTCTTCCTCGAGTTTCATGGCGCAGCCTCGTTGTTCCCGCCCCATCTATACCCCATTGCGGCGTCGCCAATTTCGCAAACACCCAGCGCATTCACGCGACGCTTCAATGACTACGGGAGACAGACGAGTG
>JACCRW010000196.1 GCA_013813345.1 Actinomycetota bacterium | reverse complement strand
TCGCCTCGCGCTCACCGGGGCCGAGCGCGGCCCGGAGCTCTGGGCCGTGATCGCGGCGCTCCCGCGCGACGAGGCCCTGCGGCGGGTCGATGCGGCTCTCTAGCACCCTTGCGCGCGGGCTCGTCGAACTGCCCGAGCCGCCAGGCCCGATCGGAATGTACGTCTGCGGCCCGACCGTCTACGCGCGGGCGCATATCGGCAACGCGCGCCCGTACGTGGTCGGTTCTTGGTACGCCCGCTGGCTGCGCCTGCGCGGCTACGAGGTGACGCTCGTCCACAACATCACGGACGTGAACGACAAGATCTACGAGGCTGCGCCGGGAGTGAGCGCAGAGCGGGCGCGCGAGGCGACGGAGTGGTACCTCGAGGACGTCGGCCGGTTCGGGCTCGACGAGGTCGACCACTTCCCGAAGGCAACCGAGGCGATCCCCGAGATCGTCCGCTTTATCTCCGATCTGATCGAGCGCGATTTCGCGTACGAAGTCGAGGATGACGTCTATTTCCGGGTCGCCAAGCAGGCCGAGTACGGACGGCTCTCCGGACAGAAGCCGGATCAAGTCGAGGAGCAGGAGCCGAACGCGCGCAAGGAGGATCCGCGCGACTTCGCCCTCTGGAAGGCGAACAAACCGGACGAGGACACGTGGTGGGAATCGCCTTGGGGCCGCGGCCGGCCCGGCTGGCACATCGAGTGCTCGGCGATGGCCGAGAAGCTACTCGGCCCGGCGTTCGAGATCCACGGCGGGGGGCTCGACCTCGTCTTCCCCCACCACGAGAACGAGCTCGCGCAGTCGAGCGCGGTCGGGCACGAGTTCGCCCGCATCTGGATGCACAACGGAATGCTCCGCTTCACCGGCGAGAAGATGTCGAAGTCGGTCGGCAATGTCGAGACGATGAAGGACGTGCTGGAGAAGTGGGGGCGCGAGACGGCACTGCTCTTCTTCCTGACGGCGCATTGGCACAGCCCAATCGACTTCTCCAACGAGCGGATGGAGTCGGCCCGCGCGCGCGGAGACGGGCTGCGGGAGGTCTTTCGCAATCCTTCGCAACCCGCGCTGGATGGAGCGTGGGAGCGTTTCGAACAGGTTCTCGACGACGACTTCTCCACGCCCGAGGCGCTCGCTGTGATGCACGAGTGGCGCGACCACGACCTCCTGCGGAGCGCGCTCGACGTCTTCGGACTGGCCTCGCTCGCAGACCAACGAAGGGCGCCAGTCGATGTAGACGAGCTCGCGCGACGTCGTCAGGCGGCGAGGTCGGCGCGGGACTTCGCCGAGTCCGATCGGCTTCGCGGCGAGATCGAGGCGGCGGGGTGGGAGGTCCGGGACGAGGCGGACGCCTACCGGCTCGTGCCGAAGGCGTGACGCGCGAGCAGGTCTACGGCCGCCGGCCGGTACACGAGGCGCTGCGTGGGCCGCGGGAGGTGCTCGAGCTGTGGGCGACCGAGCGCGCCGCCGCAACCGAGCCCTGGCTCGCGGACGGGCCTCGGCTCCAGGTGAAGCCCGACCGGGAGCTGAGCGACGCGGCCGGGACGCGCGATCATCAGGGCGTGCTCGCCTGGTGCGAGCCGTATCGGTACGCGGACGCGCACGAGCTCGCCGGTGCGGAGACACCGCTCCTCGCCTGTCTCGATCAGGTCACCGACCCGCGCAACTTCGGCGCCGTCTGCCGAAGCGCCGAGGGCGCGGGAGCGAGCGGTGTGATCGTGCCGGCGCACGGCTCGGCAGGCGTGACCGCGGCCGTCTGCCGCTCGTCGGCCGGCGCGGTCGAGCACCTACCTGTGGCTGTCGTGCCGAACCTCGCGCGCTTCCTGAACGAGATCAAGCGCGGCGATCTCTGGATCTATGCCGCCGCCGCGGACGCCGAGGAGGACATGTGGCAAGCGGACCTGTCGGGGGGTCTGGCCCTCGTCTTCGGCGCCGAAGGCAAGGGGGTGCGCCCACTCGTCCGGCGGGCCTGCGACGGTGCGATCGCGATTCCGCTCGCGGGGAAGGTCGAGTCGCTGAACGTGAGCGTTGCGGCCTCG
>JACCRW010000147.1 GCA_013813345.1 Actinomycetota bacterium | reverse complement strand
TGTTCACGCTCGAGGTCGACGACGTGGACGCCATGTGCGCGGAGCTGGCCAGCCGAGGGGTCGAGTTGCTGAACGGGCCGATCGATCGACCGTGGGGCATCCGAACCGCCAGCTTCCGCGATCCGGGCGGCCACATCTGGGAGATCGCGAAGTAGCCGGCGACCGCCCGTTGCGGCTACGTCGTGCTGGGCGCGATCAGCTCGATCCGGTAACCGTCCGGAAGGCGTCGAATGTCGAGTACAGGTACCGGGCAACTTGCAAGTTGACCGCTCACCTCCAGACGTCGGTACGGTGACGGATATGGCCCTGCCGACACATTCGACGCTCACGAGTATCTCCGGTGGCCAAGTCCCGTATTCCGATGCGACGTGGCGCCCGATCCGCAATCACTTCGGTATCACGGCGTTTGGTATCAACGCATACACGGCGGCACGAGCAGGTGACAGCATCATCGGCGACCACGACCACGCGGATCCGAGTTGCGAGCGGCATCAAGAGCTGTACTTCGTCCACGCAGGGGCGGCGCGCTTCGTCGTCGACGGAATGGAGATCGATGCCCCGGCAGGAACCTTCGTCAGCGCTCACGACGTCGCCACCCGTCGATCCGCGACGGCTTTGACCGATGGCACCGTCGTGCTCGTCGTCGGTGCCGAAGCCGGAGCGCCGTTCGAGATCACATCGGCAGAGCGCGGAGATCTAGCTTCTGTCGGTTTTTCACCGAACCCCGCGTAGCAGATCGAGAACCCTACGACCTCTCGATGAGTTCGATCCGGTACCCGTCGGGATCGCGGACGAAGCAGAGCAGCGCGCCGCCCTCGCGCAGTCGGTAGGGCGGGCGCTCCGGCTCGATCCCCTGCTCGGCGAGCCGCGCGAGCGTCGCGTCCATGTCGTCGACGGTGAGGGCGATGTGCCCGTACCCAGTGCCGAGCTCGTACGAGTCCACGCCGTGGTTGTAGGTCAGCTCGAGCTGGTCGCCCTCGCCGGGCAGCCCCATGAAGACGTTGATCGCCTCCTCGCGGATCGGCATCCGCCGCCGCTCCTCGAAGCCGAGCGCGGTGTAGAACGCGACCGAGCGGTCGATGTCCGTGATCCGATAGCAGGTGTGGATGAGCTCCATGGCTCGACCTTACCGCCAGGCCTCGACCTCGCGCAAAGCCCACTCGGCCCACTCGATCCGGGCCCGCAGCGTGAGCAGGCCGCCGACGAGCGCCACCCGATAGGCGCGCTGCTTCGGCGTCCTCGGCTCCTCCTCCGCCTCGATCCGCTCGAGCTCGGCGAGCAGGGTGCGAAAGCGGTCGCGCTCGGCCGCGAGGAAGACGGCGGCCTCGCCGGGGTCGAGCAGCCAGAGGAAGAAGATCCGTAGCGCCGCGTCGCTCCGAACGCGGCGATCCGGCTCGGTGCGCAGCCAGCGGCAGACCTCGTCCAAGCCATCTGGGGTCGCCTCGTAGACCCTGGCGCCGCGCGGGCCTGCCCCGGTCTGGCGGATCAACCCTTTGGCAAGTAGGCGGGCGAGCTCGGGATAGATCTGGCTGTGGCTCGCAGGCCAAGCGTAGGCCAGCGACTGCTCGAAATGCTTGAGCAGGCCGTAGCCCGTCCGGGGCTCGTCGGCGAGAACGCCGATCAGGGCGTGGCGAAGAGACATCGTCTATATGTCAATCTTGACATGTCATTGCTTGCTTGTTAGAAGGATGACCGATGAAGCGGACGCTGTCACTCCTCCTCGTTCTCGCCGCCGCCCTCGCCGCCGGCGCGAGCGCCGGGCAGGAGCGCGCAGGCCACTCCTGCGTCCGCGGCGGCGAGCTCTGGTTTCGCGCCGCCGACGGAACGAAGCTCGTCGGCCACCGCTTCGGCAAGGGCGCGAAGGGAGTCGTCCTCGCGCACCAGTCGAACGGGGACCTCTGCGAATGGCTCCCGTATGCGCGCGAGCTCGCCGGCCAGGGCTATTTCGTCTTCGCGATCGATGTGCGCGGGCACGGCTTCTCGAGCGCCGGCCCGACGAGGCGAATGGGCGGAGACGTCTCCGCGGCCGTCAAGGAGCTGCGGAAGCTCGGGAAGACGAAGGTGCTCGTCGTCGGCGCCTCGATGGGCGGCCTCGCTGGGCTCGTCGGAGCGGCCAATGCCCGGCCGCAGGTCGACGGCGTCGTCGCGCTGTCGGCGCCGGCCCAGTTCATCGGCATGAACGGCGTCGCAACCGCCTCTGCCCTCCGTGCGTCCGTGCTCTACGTGGCGGCGGAGGACGATGCCGGCGGGCGCTTTGCCCGCGACGCACGCGCGATGTTCCCGCGCACCGCCTCAGCCGACAAGGCGCTCCAGGTGGTGCCCGGCGGGCTGCATGGGGTCGAGCTCCTGCAGCGCACACCGGCGGTCAAGCAGTTGGTGGCTTCGTTCCTGCGCTCGCACTGAGGTCCGCCGCAATTGAGGCCGTCGCAACGCGCAGTTGAGGCAGCGGCTGAACGTGCTACCTTGTCGCACATGGAGCGAATCGGGATCCGGGAGCTGCGGCAGCATGCGAGCCGGTGGGTGCGGCGCGCGGCTGCGGGCGAGAGCTTCGAAGTGACTGACCGCGGGCGCCCTGTTGCGCGCCTTCAGCCGATCCCCCCTGCTCAAGGCGTCGAGC
>JACCRW010000071.1 GCA_013813345.1 Actinomycetota bacterium | reverse complement strand
GTACTGCGCGGTCCCGATGATCGAGCCGGCCTCCGTCATCTGGCTCGTGCCGGCGCGAGCGATCCCGAAGTCCATCACCTTGACGCGGCCGTCGCCGTCGACGATCACGTTGTGCGGCTTGATGTCGCGATGGACGATCCCGCTGCGATGCGCGAATCGGAGCGCGGAGAGGATCTGCCGCGAGTAGTCGATCGCGATCCCGATCGGCGACGGGCCGCGGGCGACGATCAGCTCCTTCAGCGTCCGCCCCTCGACGTACTCCATCGCGATGTAGTAGGTGCCCTCGGCCTCGCCGCGATCGTAGATCGAGACGATGCTCGGGTGCGAGAGTCCGGCCGCGTTCTGCGCCTCCCGGCGGAAGCGCTCGACGAACTGGTCGTCGCGGGCATGGCGGTCGTCCAGGATCTTGATCGCGACCCGGCGGCCGAGCTCCTGGTCTGCGGCGAGGTAGACGTTCGCCATCCCGCCGGCGCCGAGCTTGCGCGAGATCAGGTAGCGCCCGTCGAAGAGGGAGCCGATGAGGGGATCGGTGACCGCCATGCGCATGCCGCCTAGGAGTTCGCCGTCGGGCCGAAGAGTGCCTGCAAGACCTCGCGGGCGATCGGCGCCGCCGTCTGGCCGCCCGTCGAGCGCTGCTGCTCGACGACGACGGCCACTGCGACCTCGCGCCCCTCTCTTCCGGCGAAGCAGATGAACCAGGTGGTGTTGAGCCCGCGGACGCCCGTCTCGGCGGTTCCCGTCTTGCCCGAGACGGCGAGACCGGAGATCTTGGCCGCGGTGCCGGTCCCGTCCTCGACGGCACCTCGCATCATCGAGGCGACCGCGCGCGCCGTCTCGGGCTCGACGGCGCGGCCGAGCTCATCCGGCTTCGTCCGCGTCACGATCTCCCCGTCCGGGTCGCGGATCTCCTCGACGACGTACGGGCGCATCACGACGCCGTCGTTCGCGATCGTGCCCGCGAGCATCGCCATCTGGAGCGGAGTTACGAGCAACCGCTCCTGACCGAACGCGAACCGGCCTGGGTCGACGTCGCTGTCGAGCTCGGGGTCGAAGAGCTCGCCCTGCTCGTAGAGCCCGCTCGGCGCTCGCTCGTTCGCCGGAGTCTCGAGCGGCGGGGTCGAGTAGAAGCCGAAGCGTTTCGCGTACTCGACGATCCTCTTCGAGCCGAGCTCCTTGCCGATGTTGCAGAAGACCGAGTTGACGGAGTACTTGAGCGCGTCGCGAAGATCGACCTTCCCGAAGGGCCGTGTCGTGTCGTAGTTGTTGACGCGCCTCCCGTAGACCTCGCAGTAGCCGGGATCGACGAACTCCGAGTCGGGCTCGTACTTACCGGAGTCGAGCGCCGCGGCGGCGGTGACGACCTTGAAGGTGGAGCCCGGCGCGTAGAGACCGTTCGTGGCCCGGTTGATCAGCGGCGCGACCGGGCGGCAGGGCGCGTCGATCTGCGCGATCTTCCCGAAGCTCTCCTCGATCAGGTTCGGGTTGTACGTCGGGAGATTTGCCATCACGAGCACCTTCCCGGTGCGGACGTCGAGCGCGACGATCGAGCCGCAACGACCGTCGAGCGCGTCGAGCGCCGCCCGCTGGGCCTTCAGGTTCAGGGTCAGGTGGAGCGAGCTGCCGGTGACAGTCGCGCCCGTGAGCTTGTCGAGCACCGCGCCGAGGTTGGCGTTCGAGCCCGTCAGATAGTCGTTCAGCGAGCGCTCGAGCCCCGCCCGCGCGCGCGACTGGGTCGAGTAGCCGACGACGTGCGCGGCGAGGCCGCCCTGCGGATAGCCACGGAAGAAGAACGTGCGCCCGCCGATCTTCTGCCGCTTGTTCTTCGCGAGCGGCCGGCCGGCGCTGCCGATGATCTCGCCGCGCTTGACCGTGAACTGGGCGACGCGCTGGATCTGGTTGTCCTGCCGGTCGGCCAGGTCGCCGGCGGCCCAGGCCTGCCAGTAGGTCGTGGCGACGACGAGCACGACGATCAGCGCCGTCCCGACGAGTGCGAGCTTCCTGATCTGGTCGTTCATCGGTGCTCCGTTCCGGAAGTCCTTTGCCACTCCGGGGAGTGACCAGGTGCCGCCAGGCACGGCTGGATGCCGCCGGAGTCCAGGGGAGTTCCGGTACGGAGCACCAGCTACCTCAGCGTGTGCTGGGCGTTCGCCCGGTTGGAGACGAGGAGGAGGCCGGCGAGGAGGACGAAGTTGGCGACGACGCTGGACCCGCCGTAGGAGACGAACGGCAGGGTGATCCCGGTCAGCGGGATCACCCGGAGGACGCCGCCGACGATGATGAACGTCTGCAGCGCGAAGCCGAAGGTGAGCCCGGCCGCGAGGAGCTTCGAGAAGCCGTCGTCGGCGCGGATCGCGACCCGCATCCCGCGCGCGACGAAGAGCATGTAGACGAGAAGCAGGGCGGCGGCGCCGACGAGACCGAGCTCCTGCGCGATCGCTGAGTAGATGAAGTCGGTGTTCAAGTACGGGATGATCGGATCGCCGGTCGTCGTCGTGAACGTGCCCTGGCCGAGGCCGGTACCGCCGAAGCCGCCGTTCCCGATCGAGTAGAGGCTCTTCACGAGCTGGAAGGAGCCGCAGTCCTGGCGCAGCGCCTGCTCGCCGGTCTGCGCGCAGAGGACCGGCTCCTCGGTCCACGGCTGCAGCCAGATCGTGACCCGCTGCTGGACGTGGTCGACCACCTGATAGACCGCGGCTGCGCCGAGCAGGAAGAGGGCGAGCCCGGCGGCCACGAACGAGGCGCGGCCGGTCGCGACGTAGACCATCGCGAGGAAGATCCCGAACTGGAGCAGGGCGCTCCCGAGGTCGTTCGTCTGGAAGAGCACGAGCATCGCTGCGCCCCAGATCAGGAGCAATGGGCCGAAGTCCTTCAGCCGACCCTGCGCGAGCACTTCGCGCTTGTCGCGGAGGTAGCCGGCGAGGAAGACGATCAGGAGGATCTTGGCGAGCTCGCCCGGCTGGAACTGGAGCGGCCCGACCTTCACCCAGAGCCGCGCGCCGTTGATCGTCTGGCCGATTCCGGGCAGCGCGGGGAGCGCGAGGAGGACGAGCGAGCCGAGCCCGAAGAGGTACTTGTAGCGCTCGACCCGGCGGTAGTCGTGCCTGTAGACGACGAGCGCGACCGCGAAGAAGGCAACGCCGATCACGACCCAGAGGCTCTGGCGGAAGGCGTCGTCCGGCTCGAGCCGGTAGATCGTCGTGACGCCGATCGCGGTCAGGAGCGCCGCGAGCGGAAGCAGGTACGGGTCGGCGTACGGCACGGTCGCCCGCGCGACGAGGTGCGAGGCCAGATAGAGGCCGAAGAAGATCCCCGCGTAGGTGAGCGAGGCCGTCGAGACGACCTCGGAGCGGGCGATGTAGACGCTTGCGAAGCCGATCGCAGTGATCAGTCCGACCCCGATCAGGGTCAGCAGCTCGCGGTTCCGCGCCGTCAGCGGGAGAGCCCCCAGACGACGATCGCGGCGATCAGGGCGAGGAGCAGGAGGAGGAGCAGGAGCGGGAGCAGGCGGCGGCGAGGCTCATCCGTGGGCTCGGCTGGGACGGGCTCTGACTCAGGAGCGCGCTCGAGGTGGCCGTCGATCTCCGCCGCCGAAAGGACGGCAGTGTCGATCGCCGGCACGCGCTCGAGCCCGGAAAGCGTGTCCTCGTCGTCGGGTGCGGCCTGCGCCGCCGCCGCGGGCAGCCGCTGCGTTTCGCCGACCGCCTCTCCTTCGGCTGCGATCTCGAAGGCGACGACCGTGATGTTGTCACCGCCGCCGCTTCGGTTCGCTGCCTGGACGAGCCGTCGCACCGCTGCATCGAGATCGGCCGCGTCCAGATCGTCCTCGACCCGCTCGACGAGCCCAAGGATCTCGTCGTCCGTGATCATGTCGGTCAGCCCGTCGGAGCAGAGCAGGAAGAGGTCGCCGGGCCGCGTATCGACGGTGAAGGTGTCCACGTCCACGTCCGGCTCCGTGCCGATCGCTCGCGTGATCACGGACCGTTGCGGGTGGCTCAGCGCCTCTTCGGGCGAGAGCCTGCCGGACTTCAGGAGCTCGTTGACGAGCGAGTGATCCTCGGTGAGCTGCTCGAGCTCGCCCTCGCGGACGCGGTAGGCGCGCGAGTCGCCGACGTGGCCGATCGCGACCGTTCCCGCAGGGCCGTCGACGAGCGCGACCGTCATCGTCGTGCCCATCCCGGAGGCGGCCGCATCCTCGTTCGAGCGCTGGAAGACGCGTCGGTTCGCCTCCTGGATCAGCTCTGCGAGGTGCGCCTCGCCGAGGTCGGCGCCGCCTTCTCCCACGAGCGCTCGCTCGTTGAGCACGGCGGCGGCGAGCCGGGAGGCGACCTCACCGGCTTGCGCGCCGCCCATCCCGTCTGCGATCGCGAAGAGCGGCGGCTCGCAGACGTACGCGTCCTCGTTGTGTCGCCGCCTTCGGCCGGTGTCCGTGAGGCCGACGGAGCGCCCGAGGCTCATAGGTCCACCCTGAAGTCCGTCTGGCCGACGCGCACGACGTCTCCTCTACCCAAGCGCCGTGGAGTCGTCACGCGCGCACCGTTCACGAACGTTCCGTTCGTGGAGCCCGTGTCCTCGACCCAGAGCCCGTCGCGGCGCGTCTCGAAGCGCGCGTGACGGGCGGAGGAGAACTCGTCGCCGTCCAGCGGAATGTCGTTCTGGCCACCGCGCCCGATCGAGACCGGGGCCGCGTCAACCGGGATCTCCTCGCCCCGAGCGAGAGCCGGGCTCTCGAGCACGACGAGCCGCGCTCGCGTCCGGCCCCGCGTCTGTGGCGCCGGGCCGACGCTCGCAGCCTGGCTCTCGCCCGAGCGTCCGGGGGCGATGATCATGCTCTCCTGCGCCCCGCCGCCGCCAGTCCGGAAGTCGCGGCTCGCGCTGCGGACGATCCGCCAGATGAAGAGGTAGAGCAGGACGATGAAGGCGATCTTGAGGATCAGCAGCGCCTCGTCGACCTCGATTCCATTCATCAGCTGGCCCGTTCGCGGGCGAAGACGAGCTCGAGCTCGCCGAGCCCGATCCGGTCGCCGTCGGCGAGCTTCGCGCGCTGGACGCGCTTTCCGTTCAGCTCCGTCCCGTTCGTCGAGTCGAGGTCGACGAGCCACCACGATCCCCCCTCCTCGCGCAGCTCGGCGTGGCGGCGGGAGACGTTCGCGTCGGGCACCTGGACGTCGCACTCCTTCGAGCGTCCGAGCACGGCCCGGCGATCCTCGAGGACGTGGCGCTTGCCGTTCAGGGTCAGCGTGTAACGCTCCTGCTCGAGCCCGAGCTCGGCCGGGGAGGCTGCCTCCGTAGGCTGCGGCGCCTTCGCCTTGTAGATCATCGTCGCCCCCGGCTCGACCTGCTCGGCGGGTTCGTCGCGGGCCGGCGCTCGTCGACCTTCCGGCTGCACCATCCGCGTCGCGATCCCGAACTCGCCGATCGAGAGGTCGTCGTCGGTCTTCATCAGCACCCTCGGCGCCGTCAGCGTGGCATAGCTCTCCCGCCGCGCGTGCTCGACGAGGTAGTCCTGGAGCTCGCCGATCAGCGAGCCCTCGTAGCCCGTGAACTGCTCGCGATCCTGGCTCGAGAGATAGACGGAGTACTCGTTCGGGACGTAGACCCGTGAGACCGAGATCGTCCGGTGCTCGTCCATCTCCTTCGCGAGCTTGCGAGCCAGCTCGACCGGCTGGACGTGTGTCCTGAAGGCGCGGCCGAACATCCCCTCGAAGAGGCCTTCGATCTTCTGCTCGATGTTGCGAAGGACGCTCATACGGCGGGGTGTGCCTCGGATCGAGTTTAGTCGGATCGAGTCTGATGCTCGTGGCGCCAGGTCAGTGCGGCGCACGTGAGCCAGACCGTCGCGACGAGCGGAATCGCCGGGGCCGTTGGGGCGAGCAGGAGCAGCGCCGCGAGCGCGGCCGCTCCGAGCGCGGCGATGCGCCAGAGGCTCGTCGCCCACGGAATCGCGACCGCGACCGCGGCGAGCGCCAGCGCCTCGAGTCCGAGCATGGGCGGCAGGACGTCGAGCAACGTCCTTGCCGCGTCGACCGGGCTCTCGAGACCGGCCAGCTGCGGCGTCTCTGCCGTCCCGCCGAAGGGGAGGCTCGCGCCGCGCGCTCCTGCCGCGACCGAGGCAAGTCCCACGGCCGCGACTACCTGCAATGCGCGTTCCACATGTCCCCGAACCGTCTGGACCGCGAGCGGGACGAGCGCGATCAGTCCGAGCGGGGCGAGGAGCGGGCCTGCGAGGAAGGCGAGCCCGCTCCGCGGCTCGCGCCACGCGAGCGCGAGCCAGCTTGCCGCGAAGCCGCCGTAGAGGAGCGCGAGCCCGAGCGAGAGGTTGCCGAGCGGGAGAATCGGAGCGGCGAGCGCGAGCGCGAGGGCGGCGCGAGGCCGGACGATGGCCGCCAGCGCGGCTGCGAGGGCGATCGCGAGCGTCCAGCCCGCCGGGAAGAACGGCAGGAAGCTGCCGCCGGCGAGCGTGGCGAGTCCGGTCGCCGCCGCAGGGACCAGACGCGCAAGGCGGCCGACGGCAAACGGTCTTTGTGTTGCTCCAACACTAAGTCTCCTGTTGCGCGATTTCCGCCGCCGCCCGGCCGCGGCCTCCCGCAGCTCGTGTGCGAGTGCGGCGGCAGACGGCCGCCGGGCCGGATCGGGCGCGAGCGCTCGCTCGATCGCGACGAGCAGCCGCTGTGGCAGATCGGGCCGCTCGGCGGCGAGCGGGGGAGCGCCGGCATCGATCGCGGTCGCCATCTGCTGCAACGGCGTCCCCCAGAACGGGTGCTTGCCCGCCAGCGCCTCCCAGAGCAGGATCCCGACTCCCCACACATCGCTGGCCGGCCCGGCCTCCTCGCCGGCGAGGCGCTCGGGCGAGATGTAGGCGAGCGTGCCCGGGACGTCGCCGACCGCGGTCAGCGTCTCGGCTTCGTCGAACCGCGCGAGCCCGAAGTCGAGCAGCCGGATCGAGACCTGCTCCTCGTCCAGCAAGAGCACGTTCGACGGCTTCACGTCGCGGTGGACGATGCCGCGTCCGTGCGCGTGCGCCAGCCCCTCGAGGATCTGGGCTGCCGCCTCGACCGCCCGCGGATCGGTCAGCTCGCCCGCGCGCATAGCCTCGCGCAGAGTTCGGCCCCCGACGTACTCGTAGGCGATATAGACGTGGCCGGAGTCGGCGCCGAAACCGTAGGAGCGCAGGCAACGCTCGTGGCGCAGCCGCGCGGCGGCTTCCGCCTCGCGCTCGGCCCGTTGCGCCGCCTTGCCTTCACGCGGGACGATCTTCAGGGCGACTTCGAGTCCCGTCTGCTCGTCGCGCGCCAGCCAAACCGAGCCGGAAGCTCCGCTTCCGAGCGGCCGGAGCGGGCGGTAGCGATCGAGGACGAGCTCCCGGGAAGGGAGTACGGGCAGCGCGGAAGACACGTCCCCGTCGGGTTGGCCGCGCCAGGGAAGAATCCTTCGTGGGTCTTTTCCGGCCGATGCAATGGTTACAGTGGCTCGAATCGACGTTCCGAGCCCATGAGCAACCGCGAGTCCGACTTCGAGTTCGACTTCTTCGACGAGCCTCCGACCGAGGAGGCGTCGGGGCAGCGTTCGCTCCGGAATCCGCTCGGCGGCGGCCCGAGAGAGCCCAGGGAGCCGCGTGGGCCGCGGCGCCCGATTCGTCCCGCCGCAGGCTTCACGCCGCTCGCCCGGCTCGTCGGGCTCGTCGCCTTCGCAATCCTGATCGTCGTCCTGCTCGTTCTCTGGGTGCAGAGCTGCCAGGAGGATCAGCGGCGAGACTCCTACCGCGACTACCTCGGCGAGGTCGCCACGGTCGCGCGCGACTCGGAGCGCGTCGGACGGGAGCTGAACGATGTCCTCACCACCCCGGGGATCAAGCCTGTCGACCTGGACAAGCAGCTCGCGGGACTCGTCCGGCAGCAGGAGCTCGGCGTCAACAAGGCGCTGGAGCTCGACGCGCCGGGGCCGCTTCGCCCGGCGAATCGGAGCGTGGCCGAAGCGCTCCAGTTCCGCGTCAGCGGGCTCCAAGGCCTCGCCGCCCAGTTCCGCGAGACGCGCGACTCGAACGACGCCGCCGCAGCCGGCGCGAGTCTCGCCGGCCAGGCTCAACGGCTCGTCGCAAGCGACGTCGTCTGGGACGATCTCTTCATCCGCACCGCGGTCGCCGAGCTTCGCGAGCAGGGCTTCACCGGGATCGAGGTCCCGGACTCGAACTTCGTCCAGACGCCGGACCTCGCCAGCTCCCGCTCGATGGTTCCGATCTGGCAGCGCATCAACGGCACCCCGGCGGCGTCCGGAGGAACGGGTGCGGGGCTCCATGGCACCAACATCGTTGCGGTCAGGGTGCGGCCCGGCGGCCAGCAGCTCTCCACGTCGACCGAGAACACGGTCGTCGCGTCGACCGACCTTGCGTTCGAGGTCGCGGTTCGGAACGGCGGCGACAACCAGGAAGTGAAAATCGAGGTCACGCTGACGATCCAGCAGAGTCCGACGCCCGTGACGAAGAAGCAGACGATCGACCTGATCAACCCCGGCGAGACGAAGCGCGTCGTCTTCCGCGACTTCCCCTCGCTCGACTTTGGCGAGCTGCGCACGCTCAGGATCGACGTCGAGCCCGTTCCTCAGGAGCGGCTCGTCGAGAACAACACAGCCGAGTACAAGGTCATCTTCTCGGTCGAGTGACCGCCGCGCTCGTCGTCGCGATCGCCGCCGCGGCGGCTGCCGTCGCCGCCGTCGCGCTCTGCATCTGGCTGTGGTCGCGCGTTCGGCGGCTGCGGGAGGCGCAGCGCGTCCTCCTCGGCGGCGGTCGCTCCGACCTCGTCGACTTCGCCGTCTCGCTGCAGGGCCGGATCGACGACCTCCATCGCGCCGTCGACCAGATCGCCGCGGCGCTCTCGCGCGTCGACCGTCGCGTCGACGGCTCGATCACGAACACCGCCGTCGTGCGCTACGACGCCTACGCGGGTACCGGCGGTCACCAATCGGCCTCGTTCGCGTTCCTCGACGCGAACCGTACCGGCACCGTCGTCACCGCGATCCAGGGCCGGGACTACGCACGGCTCTACGTCAAGGAACTCGACCGCGGCCGCGCCCCGATCGCGCTCTCGCCGGAAGAGCTCGAGGCGGTGGACCGGGCCATGGCTCGCTGACGCCCTGGCTGGCCGGCTCACGGCCGGCAGAGCCGGGCTCCGCCGGCCTCGCGCCTGAGAGCACCCGGCTCTGCGGGTTTGTGCATACGCACTATCCCCTCCGGACGTGCACTCTCAGCCACGCGCCAGGACGCCAGCGACGTCGATCGCGACTGTGTTTATTGCGCACAAGCTCCGATTCGGCGCGAGTAAAGGCGCTGCGCACGTTGCTAGGCTTCGCCCAGGTTGCAACACGTCCTCGTCCTGAATGCGAGTTACGAGCCGCTGAACGTCTGCTCGGTGCGGCGCGCGCACGTGCTCGTCTGGAAGGGAAAGGCCGAGATCCTGGAGAGCCTCCCGAAGGCGCTCCACTCGGCGACCAACACCTATCTCTGGCCGCACGTGATCCGCCTCGTCAAGTACGTGCGGGTGCCGCGGGCGATCCAGCGGAAGATTTCGCGGCGGGCGCTCTTCGCCCGCGACGGCTGGCGCTGCGTCTACTGCGGCACCTCGAGCGGACGGCTCACCCTGGACCACGTAATCCCGCGCTCGCGAGGCGGCGAGTCCGTCTGGGAGAACGTCGTCACCGCCTGCTCGCCGTGCAACCTGCGCAAGGGCAACCGCCTCCTCGAGGAGAGCGGCCTGACGCTGCACCGGCTGCCCCGGCCGCCCGCGCCGGTGCTCTTCATCCACCTCGCGACGCCGTCGATCCCCTCCGAGTGGCAGCCCTACCTGCCGCGCGGGGCCACGGCTGCGGCCTAGCCGTGCACTGGGTTTGCGCGTCGTGCGGCGAGGAGCACGAGGGGCTCCCACTCGACTTCGGCTTCGACGAGCCGGCCTACTGGGACGGCGGGCGAGCCGACGAGGACTTCCTCACCTCCGACCTCTGCGTCTGGACGGATGACGACGGCGCTCGCTCCTACTTCGTCCGCGGGATCCTCTCCCTGCCCGTGCCGGAGCTCGACGAGCGCTTTGTCTACGGGGTCTGGGGATCCCTCAGCGCGGAGAGCTTCGAGCAGCTCCTCGCCCATTGGGACGATCCGAAGCGGGTCGAGGATCCGCCCTACTTCAGCTGGCTCTCCAACAGCATCCCCGGCTATCCCGAGACGCTGAGCCTGCGATCGAACGTGGTTACGAACGCCCTCGAGCTCCGCCCCTCGATCGTCCTCGCCGACGACGACGATCACCCGCTCGCGCGCGAGCAGCGAACGGGGATCACCGTCGCCCGGGTGCAGGAGATCGCCGGGTTGCTGCTTCACGCCTGACCGCGCTGCTAAGAAGCGGTTCCAGAATGAGTTCTGGAGACAGCGCGCCGAGCTTCCGCACGATGTGAGGCCGCGTCTGGCAGTCTCAGGTCAAATGGTTCCTGAGTCGCAGCTCGTGTCGACCGAGCACGGGCTTGTCCCGAAGGGGCAGGGCTGGTTCGTCCTCAACGCGCGCGAGACGCAGTGGTGGGAACGCGAGGGTCGCGGCGTCCTCTGCGAATTCGAGGGCGCAGGCTTCGAGGGCGCGGCGGATTTCCTGCAGCTCGGGATCAACCTCACCGTCCTCAGCCCCGGCGAGCCAATGGCGATGTACCACCGGGAGAACGACCAAGAGGACTTCCTCGTGCTCGCCGGGGAGGCGCTGGCCATCGTCGAAGGTGAGGAGCGCCCGCTACGGCAGTGGGACTTCGTGCACTGCCCTTCGGGGACGAGCCATGTGATCATCGGGGCCGGAGAAGCGCCGTGCCTTGTACTCGCGGTCGGCGCCCGCGACCGCTCGACAGGCCCCGACTGGGGGGCCTACACCGTGGATGAAACCGCGCAACGCCACGGCGCCGGCGTCGAGCGGGAGACGACCGACGCGGACGAGGCATATGCCCGATTCCCCAGAGGCGAACTAACCCGATACCGCGAGGGCTGGCTTCCAGAATAGAGCTTCTGCCTCGTCTGCTTCCGCCGACTCAGGTCTTCGATCTAGAGAAGTTCTGGGCGTGTCACCCGCGCTCGACCGGGTGCCCGAGCTCGGACCACTCGCTCCAGGAGCCCGGGTAGAGGCGGACGTCGTCGCGCCCGGCGAGCGTCAGTGCGAGGACGTCGACACAGGCCGTGACGCCGGAGCCGCAGTAGACGACGAGCTCGTCCGCGTCGAGCAGGTCGGACGACAGCTCGGACGCGTGCTGAAAGGGAAGGTTCCGCGCGCCGGGGATCCGTCCGGCGATCCGGTCGAGCGGCTCGACCTCGCCTCGGTAGCGCTCCGGCGCCCTGGCGTCGAGTAGGACGAGCCGCGGATCGTCGAGACGCGCGAGCAGCTCCTCGGCGCCGGCGGTGTCGTCGGTCCGCGGGCGGGCGACGAACTCGGCTGGTGCGACCTCCTCGGCGCCGGTGCGCAGCGGCCCTCGCCAGCAGTCCAGCTCGATCACGGCCGCCGCGTCGTGACCGAAGTGGCGGAGGAGCCACCAGAGCCTCGCCGTCCAGCCGGTGCCCGCGTCGTAGGCCACGACGAGCGTCGCCGGTCCGATGCCCGCTGCGGAAGCCCACGCGGTGAAGGCGGCGGCTGTCGGGAGCGGATGCCGACCGCCTCCATCCGTGCCTGTGAGGTCGCGTTCCGGATCCGCATGCGCCGCGCCGGGAAGATGGCCCGCGAGATACGCGTCGCGGTCGCGGCAGTCGACGAAGCGCGTCTCCACAGGAGCAGTGTGACGAACCGCGAGTCGGTGGCGTATGAAGGACATGAGACGACTCACGATCATCATCACGAGCCTGCTTGCCCTCGCGGCCGTCGCGTCCGTCACGCGCGCAGGCGACGCGCCCGCCGCCGCGGGCGACCCCGGCAACGGGATCACCGTCCAGGGCAGCGGCAGCGTCACCTCCGTTCCCGATCGAGCCCAGCTCTCGTTCGGCGTTGAGACCCAGGCCGTCACCGCGAAGGCGGCCCTCGCTGCGAACGGCGTCGAGATGCGCAAGGTGATCGCGGCGATCAAGGCCGCGGGCGCCACCGACGTGCAGACGCAGTCGGTCTCCCTCTATCCGCGTTACGCCGAGTCGACGGGATCCGGCTCCCCCGGCGTCCAGGGCTACATCGCCCAGAACTCGGTCTCTGCGACGATCCGCCAGCTCGACAGGGCAGGCGCCGCGATCGATGCGGCCGTTGCGGCCGGCGCGAACCAGGTCTCCGGTCCGTCGCTCTCCCGCGGCGACGTGAACGAGCTCTACCGGCAGGCGCTTCGCGCCGCGGTCGCCGACGCCCGTCTGCGTGCCCAGGCGCTCGCCGCCGCGGCGAACGTCTCGCTCGGGCGGATCACGCAGATCGTCGAAGGCGGCGCGGCCCCTCCCCCGGGCGTGCTCAATGCGACGAAGAGCTCCGACGCCGCCAGTACCCCGATCGAGCCCGGCGAGCAGCAGCTCGTCGCGTCGGTCACCGTTACCTTCGCGGCGTCCTGATCGGAGGGACAGTCCCCAGGACCTGTCTGAAATAGACGTCCTAGGGACTGTCCCTCTCGCTCCGCTCGCTAAGCCCGATCGGTCGCGAGCGCGGACTCCGCACCGGCCGGCGCGGTTGCCTGATGGCGGAATCCGGGGGAGACTGCCGCGCCGTGCGACTCTGTCCCGTAGCCGCCGGGAACCGGGATGTAGAACTCGGGATAGCCCCACATGCCGTGCTCGGCCACGTCGA
>JACCRW010000460.1 GCA_013813345.1 Actinomycetota bacterium | reverse complement strand
AGTTCAGGCTCGCCGACCTCGCGACCGAGATCGAGGCTGGCCGCGGCTTGACGCTCAGGGCCGCCTGGCTGAAGGACCAGGGCCGACCGTTCGCCCGCGAGGCGGCGATGGCGAAGCTCTACACCGGTGAGCTCTCGAACCGGGCGGCCAACTGGTCGCTCCAGATCCACGGCGGCTACGGCTACATGGACGAGTACGCGATCTCACGCCTCTATCGCGACCAGAAGATCCTCGAGATCGGCGAGGGCACGAACGAGGTTCAGCGCATGGTCATCGCAAAGCACCTGGGTCTGTAAAGCCCTACCCCTCGGCGAGCGCGTGGCGGAGCTTGCGGCGAGCGGCCTTCCGCTCCTTCATCGCGCGCGGATCCGGGATCGGCACCGCCGAGAGGAGCGCCTTCGTGTAGTCCTCGCGCGGCGAGGCATAGACCTCCTCCGCCGGACCGATCTCGATCAGCTTGCCCTTGTTCATAACGGCGATCCGGTCGCTCATCGAGCGCACGACGGCCAGGTCGTGCGCTATGAAGAGGTAGGTCAGCCCGAAGTCCTGCTGCAGGTCCTTGAGCAGGTTCAGGATCTGCGCCTGGATCGAGACGTCGAGAGCGGAGACCGGCTCGTCGCAGACGATCAGCTTGGGCGAGAGCGCGAGCGCCCGCGCGATCCCGATCCGCTGCCGCTGGCCGCCCGAGAACTCGTGCGGATAGCGGTTCGTGAAGCCGGGATCGAAGCCGACGACGTCGAGCAGCTCCCGCACGCGGGAGCTGCGGTTCTTCTTCGTCCCGATCGAGTGGACGACAAGCGGCTCCGCGACGATGTCGCCGACGGTCATCCGCGGATCGAGCGAGGCGTAGGGATCCTGGAAGACGATCTGCATCTCGCGCCTCATCTTCCGTAGCTCCTCGCGGCCGAGAGTCGTCAGCTCCTGCCCCTGGAAGCGGATCGAGCCGGACGTCGGCTTCAGGAGCTGGAGCACGCAGTAGCCCGTCGTCGACTTGCCGGAGCCGGACTCGCCGACGAGCCCGAGCGTCTCGCCCTCGGCAATCTCGAAGCTGACGTCGTCGACCGCCTTCACGTGATCGACCGTCCGCTCGATCAGGATGCCCGAGCGGACCGGGAAGTGCTTGAGCAGGTTCTCGACCTCGAGCAGCGGCTGCTTGGGGCTCGCGCTCATGCGGGCACCGGCTCTTTGGCTCCCGCCCGCTCGCAGGCGGGATGTGCGGTCCGAACCCAGTGATCCTTCCGGATCTCGCGGAGCTCGGGCATCTCGGTCGCGCAGGTGTCGTTCGCGTTCGCGTAGGGACAGCGAGGCGCGAAGCGGCAGGCCGGCGGCGGGTTCTTCAGATCTGGCGGACGACCCGGAATCGCGGTCAGACGCCCTGTCCGGATTCCCTCGCCCTCGATCTGCGGCAGGGCGCCGAGCAGTGCCTCCGTGTAGGGATGCTCGGGCCGGTCGAAGAGGTCGTTCACCGAGGCCTGCTCCACGATCTGGCCGCCGTACATGACGACGATGTCGTCCGCGGACTCGGCGACGACGCCCATGTCGTGGGTGATCAGGATCATCGCCATCTCGTGCGCCTGGCGGAGATCGTCGAGGAGGTCGAGCACGGCCGCCTGGACGGTGACGTCGAGCGCAGTCGTCGGCTCGTCCGCGATCAGGAGCTTCGGGTCGCAGGAGAGCGCGATCGCGATCATCACGCGCTGGCGCATTCCGCCCGAGAAGCGGTGCGGGTAGTCGTCGAGCCGGTCGGCGGCGCGCGGGATCTGCACCTCCTCGAGCAGCTCCACCGCCTTCTTGCGCGCCTGCTGCTTCGGCACGTCGTAGTGGCGCCGGATCGTCTCGGTGATCTGCGTCCCGATCGTCAGCGTCGGGTTCAGCGACGTCATCGGATCCTGGAAGATCATCGCGATCTCGCGGCCGCGGACGTCCTCGAGCTGCTTCTCCGAGAGCTTCGTCAGGTCACGACCCTCGAAGAGCACGTCGCCGCTCACGATCTTGGCCGGGGGGA
>JACCRW010000450.1 GCA_013813345.1 Actinomycetota bacterium | reverse complement strand
TGAGCGCCGGCTCGACCGCGAGCTCGACCGCTTCGAATGAGCGCCGCCGGCGTCGCGGTCGCCTTCGCTGCGGGCCTCGTCTCCTTCCTCGCCCCCTGCGTGCTCCCGCTCGTGCCCGGCTATCTCTCGGCCGTCTCGTCGGTCGAGGCGGATCGGCTCGGCGAGCCCGGCGCCGCCCGACGAGTGGTCGTCTCGAGCCTGCCGTTTCTCGGCGGCCTCGTCGCGGTCTTCGTCCTGCTCGGCGCCGGCGCGGCCGCGGTCGGGCTCTCGATCGCCGAGAACCAGTTCCTGCTCGAGCAGATTGCCGGTTTCGTCCTGATCGTCTTCGGGCTCGTTTTCATGGGCCTGCTGCCGTGGCCCGAGCGGTTGCTCGGCGCCGGCCTCGTCCAGGGAGCGCGGAAGCGCGGCTCGAGCTTCCTGCTCGGCGGCGCGTTCGCTGTCTGCGCCGCACCCTGCATCAGCCCGGTGCTCGGCTCGATCCTCGTCCTCGCAGGCGATTCCGGGACCGTGCTCGAAGGCTCGCTCCTGCTCGCCGTCTACGCGCTCGGGCTCGCCGTGCCGTTTCTCGTCGCGGCGGCGCTCTTCGTCCCAGCGATGGGGGTCTTCCGCCGGATCCGCGACCACTACACCGCGATCCAGCTCGTCAGCGGCGCGATCCTCGTCGTGCTCGGCGCACTCCTCTACTTCGAGCGCTTCTGGTGGCTGCAGGTCTACCTCAATCGCTTCTTCCAGTTCCTGGGCTTCGGCTAGACCCGCGGCGGCGGGAGCTCGAGCGAGCTGGACTTCACGACCGCAGCCGCAGCAGCCACGGACGCGAGCAGCCGAGCCACGTCGACGCCGCGGTGAGCGGGTGCGTAGGGGCCGAGCCGCCGCGTCGCCTTCTCGAGCTGCCGCTCACAGCCGACCCGGTTGTCCCGCCCGGACTGGTACCAGGCGACGGCCACGTGGACGAGGCCCTGGAGGAAGTCCCGCTCCTCAGCCGGCGCCGCGCGCCACTCGTCCTCGAGCTCCTCGTGCGCAGCGAAGTACTCGCCGGCGCGGATCAGCTCGAGTCCCTCGGCCAGGCCCATTGCAGGAGTATTGGCCGCGGGCGCGGAGGCTGCTAGATTCGGCCCGTGGCGACCATCCTGCTTGCGGGGGTCGACCTCTTCTTCAGGGGGAAGCTCGAGGGGCTGCTCCCCGATCACCACCTGGTCACCACGGACAGCGTCGACGCGCCCGACCTCGTGATCGCCGACATCGCGCGCGTCGACCCCGACGAGGTCGTGGACGCGTGGCCGCATGTGCCGATCCTCGGCTTCACGAATCACACGGACAAGACGGGCCTCCAGCGGGCCCATACGGCGGGCTTCGACCAGGTGCTCGTCAAGTCGGCGCTCGTCGAGCGGGCTCCCGGCCTCGTCGCCGAGCTGACCGAGCCGCCCGCCTGAGGGGGCTGGATAGACTCGCCGCCGTGACGTACATCATCGCCGAGCCGTGCATCGACATCAAAGATCGCTCGTGCGTCGACGTCTGTCCGGTGGACTGCATCCACGAGTTCGGACGGATGCTCATCATCGATCCGGAAGAGTGCATCGACTGCTTCGCTCCCACGGAGCAGTTCCTGACGAGCCGAGGCGTGCGAACGTTTGCGGAGCTCGAGGACCAGAGCTGTCGGGTGCTCACGGACGGCGGTTTCCAGCCCGCTGTGGTGAAGCGATTCCGGCGCGGGCCGCTGGTCGAGCTCGAGCTCGCGCCCGCCTTCGAGGAGCGGGATCGCTACGGGGGGACTCGGCTCACGACAAGGAACCGCTCGCGTTTCCGTCGGAAGGTGCGAGCGACTCCGAGCCACCGCTGGCTGCTCGCCGACGGCGACCGGACGGACTGCCTCAGCGTCGGTCAGTTCGTGCCGGGCCTGCACGGCGCGCCGGTCCGCGATTCCGAGCAGTACCGCCTGGGCGCGCTCCACGGACTGGTCTTCGGCGATGGGAGCTGGAACAAGCAGGAGATCAGGTCGGGACAGCATCTCCACTATGTTCAGCTCTACGGCGCCAAGGTGGCCGCCTTCAAGGACTTCTTCGATCAGGTGAGCTTCTCGCCGTGCCTCGACGTCCACCCGGGGTATGTCGGAACCGGCGTGGTGCGCGCCGCGGTGAACCTGAAGCGCTCGTTGCCGGAGACCTCCGATCCCGAGTACGTCGCGGGATTCGTGGATGGCTGGCTCGCGAGCGATGGAGATCGGGTCAAGGCTGGCTCGTGGCGGCTGCGCTCGACCGACCACGAGGCGCTCGACTGGCTCGAGCTTGCGGCGCCGCTCGCCGGCTACGTCGCCGTCGGCTCGGGCGAGGAGAGCAGCCTCGAGACCAACTTCGGCGTTCGCAGTCGCCCGCTTCGCTGGCTCTACCTCGCCACGAGGGAGGTTTCCTGGCGCGTGATGCGCGTCGAGGAGCTCGAGCAGGAGGCGAGCGAGACGTTCTGCGCAGTCGTTCCGGGCAAGCACGAGTTCACGCTCGCCGGCGGGGTCTACACCTTGAACTGCGGCGCCTGCGAGCCGGAATGTCCGGTGGAGGCGATCTTCCCCGAGGACGCGCTGCCGGACAAATGGGAACCGTTCGTGAAGATCAACTATGCCTACAGCGACGGCGCCGAGGTGATCGACAAGCTCGTCGACGAGTACGCCACCGAGCACAACGTCCAGAACCCGCCGCTCGAGTAGCGCGTGCTCCACGTTACGAACGGCGACTCCGCGCGCGTCTTGATCGAGCGGGTCGTCGACGGCGACGTGATCGCCTGGCGGGACGCGCTGCACGAGGGGCCGGTTCCGGACGTGCCGCCCGACGAGCTGAGACGGGTTCGTGCTCGCTTCGTCGCCGACTGCGGCTGGAGCGAGGAGACCTCCGCTCTGCGAGAGTTGAAGGAGCGCGATACGGCAGTCGTCGAGGCTCCGGAGCTCTGCCTCTGGTTCGAGCACGACCTCTACGACCAGCTCCAGCTCCTCCAGGTCCTCTCGCTCGCCCGCGGCCGCATCGAGCTCGTCCAGAGCGACCGCTTCCTGGCCGAGCTCGCCTCCGACGAGCTCGCTCGCCTGTACGAGTCCCGGCTGCCGCTCGACGACGCTCAACGTGCTCTCGCGGCACGCGCTTGGGCGGCGTTTCGGGCGCCCGCGCCAACGGCGCTCGCGGAGCTCCTGGACGAGGGCACAACGCCGCTGCCGTTTCTCGGAGCCGCCCTTCGCCGCCATCTGATCCAGCTTCCGGATCCCAACACAGGGCTCGCCCGGACAGAGCGGCTCGTATTGGACGCGGTGCTCACCGGCGCGACAACGAGTGACGAGGTCTTCCGGGCCGTGCAGGAGCTCGACCAGCCCGCCTTCATGGGCGATGCGGCGCTCTGGCTCTGGCTCGAGCGGCTCGAGCCGCTGATCGGACGCGAGCCGTTCCGGCCGACCGCCCGGGCGACCTCGATCGATGCCGGCACCGAGCGGTGGCAGACGCCGGCGCGGTGGCTCGGCGGGATCCACCTTCAGGAATAGCGAGCGCGTCGAGCGGGAAGCGATCGCCCTCCACGATCGAAGGAGGAGCGATGCCGCAGCAGGCCTGGAACGCCAAGCGCGAACGTCAGTACGAGCACATCAAGGACGGCCTCGAGGAGCGCGGGACGTCCGAGGACAAGGCGCAGGAGATCGCCGCGAGAACCGTGAACAAGGAGCGCGCTCGCGCCGGCGAGGCGAAGGAGTCGTCGCGGCTCTCTCGGGAGGACATCTCCTCCGGCCGCCGGGGCGGTCTCCGCTCCGGAACGAAGCGCGAGCGGGGACGGACGCGCGACCAGCTCTACAACGATGCGAAGGACATGGGGATCGATGGTCGCTCGAAGATGAACAAGGAGCAACTGCGGCGCGCGGTCGATAGGAAGACGTAGACCCGCAGCTATCCTCGCCCGGTGACGCCGCGCAGCCTCGATCACGTAGCCCTCTGGGTCGCCGACCGGGATGCGATGGCCGAGATCGCGGTCGAGCGACTCGGGCTGCACACGATCCAGCGCACCGACGCCTTCACGCTGCTCGGCGCCGACGCGCGCCGGGGCAAGCTGACGCTCTTCGAGGCACCGGAGGATGCTGGGGGGCCGCGGGAGCGGGGAGCGCTGAAGCGGGTCGGCCTACGCGTTCGCTCGCTCGACGATCTCGAGTCGCGCGTCGATCTCGGCGAGGGCCTCGAGGTCGTGCTCGTCGAGGCCGAGACCGAGTCAGACTTCGATCTCGACCACGTGGCGCTCTTTTCCCCGGACCCGGGCGCCGCCGCCCGCGCCTGGGAGGCGTACGGATTCGCGCCCGCCGGCCCGAACCGGGTCGCGGTCGGCGGCGCTTACCTCGAGCTGCATGAAGGCGACCCCGACCGGCCCGAGCGGCCGCTCCTGAACCACATCGGGGTCCTCGTCGACTCGGTCGAGGCACACACCGCCGAGGCCGAGGAGCAGGGAATCGCGATCGACAAGGTCGTCGACGCCGAGAACACGGTGGCGCTCTTCGTCTGGGGCCCGGATCGAGTCAAGCTCGAGTACGTCGAGCACAAGGCGTCGTTCTCCCTGAGCTGACGCGGCTGAGCGCGCTCCGGATCGCCGGCGCCGGGATGGCCGGGCTTGTCGCAGCGGCGTGGGCGAGAGAGCTCGGCTCCCAGGTCGTCGTTTTCGAGAAGGGCGACCGGGCAGGCGGTTCGATGCTGCTCTCGAGCGGCGTCGTCTGGCGGCATCGCACGCTCGACGAGTTCCGCGCCGACTGTCCCGGAGGAGAGCCGCAGCTCCAGCGGCCCATCGTCGAGGAGCTGGATCCCGGTCTCGACTGGCTCGAGTCGCTCGGGGCGGTGGTGACGGAAAGGGAGACCGGCAACGAGCGGACCATGGGCCGGCGGTTCGATCCGAGCCGGCTGACAGCTGCCCTCGTCCGTGCTGCTGCGGACGTTCGGCTGGGGCAGCCGTTCGCCGAGGCCGACGTGCTCGCGACGGGCGGCTTCGGGGTGCGCCTCGCCCGCGAGCGCGGACTGCTGCTCCGCGCGAGTCCGTGGAGCGAGGGCGACGGGCTCGCGTACGCGCTCGCGCGGGGCGCCGACCTCTCGGCCGGGATGGACGAGTTCTACGGCCGCAACCTGCCGGCCGCGGTTCCCGAGGAGTGCTTCGTCGCCGCGGCTCAGGTTTACGGGGTTCTTGCGCTCGTGCTCGACGAAGAGGGACGCGAGTTCTTCCCCGGCCGGCCGTCGTGGTCGGAGACGGATCTCGTCCAGGCGACCGCGCGGCTCCCGACTCGCGCAGCGTGGTACGTCGTCGACGGGAGGACGCTGCGTCGGCGGGTCCGTGAGCGGACGGTGGCGGAGATCGTCGCCGTGGCGCGCGCTGTCGGTGGCGATGTGCGCCCGGCGGAGGAATTGCCGTTCGAGCTTCCGCGCTCGCCGAAGCTCGTCGAGCCGCCGCTGCTCGCGATTCGCGTCCTGCCCGCAGTCACCCACACGACCGGAGGCCTCCGGATCGACGAGCACGCCCGGGTGCTTCGCCCTGATGGCTCGGCGATTCCTGGCCTCCACGCTGCGGGCGCCGATGCGGGCGGGATCGTCACCGGCGGCTACGGCAGCGGGCTTGCCGCGGCGCTCGTCTTCGGCCGCCGCGCCGCCGAATCCGCCCTCGGCGGCTAACCGTCCCGTGCGGCCGTGTCCGGGGTCAAAGCCCGGACGTGTCCCTTCTGCTCGCCTATGGGCCTCTATGCAGGACAATTGTCAAGTCCTCGTCCCGATCGGACATGCCCGGGCTTTGACCCCGGACGTGTCCGCTGCGGACGGTGGTCTCGACTCGAGCGGCTCGGCCTATGTGCCGGTTGCGTAGGGCGGCAGGAGGACGTGAATGGAGGTGCCGCCGTCGGCGCTCTGCTCGACCGAGAAGCGGCCGTTCAGCGTCGTCACCCGCTCCTCGATCGCATCGAGGGCGCGCAGTCGCCGCTCGCCCTGGCCGTTGTCGGCGATCACGGTTTCGAGCCCGCCGTCGCGGGTCGTCCTGGCCGCGACCGAGATGCGGGTGGGCGGACCGCGGAGGAGCGCCTGATTCAGCGATTCCCGGATGATCTGATAGAGCCCGACCTGCTCCTTCTCGCCGAGCCGCTCCGCCTGCTGGACGTCGACCTCGATCTGCACCTCGTGCTCGATCCCGAGCTGATTCGCGAGCTCGAGCACGGCCGCCTCGAGCCCCTGGTCTCGGAGCACGATCGGCTCGATGTTGAACGAGAGGTCGCGCAGCGAGCGGATCGTCTCTCGATGCTTCTCGAGCGCCTTGCCGATGATCCCGAGCGCGTCCGGGCCGCGCCCATCCTCGATCGCGTGGACGGCTGCGTCGATCATCAACGCGATTCCCGAGAGGTTCTGCACCGGCCCGTCGTGGAGGAAGAGCGCCAGCCGCCTCCGCTCGTCCTGCTCGGCGGTGATGATCCGGTCGGCCAGCCGGCTCCTCTCCTCCTCTCGCGTGACGGCATCGGCCAGGAGCCGCGCGTTTTCCCGCTTCACCGCCTCGTCGCGGAGACGCTGGGTCACGATCAGGTAGAACGCGGCCGCGCCGGCGAAGAGGACGACGGCGAGCGTGATCCACACCGCAACCTGCGCGCTCATCGGGTTCTCAATCGATGATCGCCCATAGAGCTCATTTCAGAATGAAGCCTGGAGTCGTCGGGCCGCCCTGGGCGGCACGATCGCGGCGTCCTCAGTCGCCTCGATAGCGCTGCTATCGAGGCTCCCTGCGTCCTTGCGCTCGCACCACCCAGCGCACCCCGCCGACGAAACTTCATCCTGAAATGAGCTCTCAGTCGATGATCGCATCGCGGAGTGCGATCGCGACGGCGTGCGTGCGCGTGTCGGCCTCCAGCTTCGCGAGGATGTGCCGCACGTGGCTCTTCACCGTCTCCTGGCTGATGAAGAGCTTGCCGGCCACATCGGCGTTCGACATCCCGTCGGCGAGGAGCTGGAGGATCTCCCGCTCGCGAGCGGTGAGCATCTCGTTCTGATCCTTGCCCGTGAGGAAGGTGGGCATGAGCGCGGGGTCGACGAAGCTCTCGCCGCCTGCGACCTTCTCGATCGCGCGCAGCAGGGTTGCGTGTGGGGCCTCCTTCAGGATGTAGCCCTTGGCGCCCGACTCGAGCCCGCGGCCGAGCAGGGAGCGCTCGCTGTAGGCCGTGAAGATCAGCACCGCTGTCTCGGGCGAGCGCTCCTTGATCAGCTTCGTTGCCTCGAGCCCGTCCATGCCCGGCATCCGCACGTCCATGATCACGACGTTCGGGCGCCGGCGCTCGACGAGGGCGACCGCCGCGGTGCCGTCCGAGGCCTCGCCGATCACGCGGATGTGAGGCGCCCGCGAGAGCGAGAGGCGCAAGCCTTCGCGCACGACCTCGTGGTCGTCGACGATCAGGCAGGTGATCTCCTCGGGCATGGCCGAGGATTGTAGTGCGCGGCTCGGCCGGTGCTTTCCCGCGCTGCTCACACAGCGAGCGTGAGCTGCTCGGGTTGTGGCGGCGGCTCCGGCTGCGGCGGACGCCGGTCGCGGACGCCGTGCTCCCGCGCCAGTGCCCGGACGCGGTCGCGGACCGGTTGCGTCTCTTCGGCCGGGAGGTAGGCGCGACCGTCGTAGAGCTGCTCGTAGCGGTCGAGCTCTTCCGGCCAGTCGTGCGCGAGCGCCACGAGGAAGTGCTCGCGGGTTCCGGGCTTGAGGTAGAGCAGGTTCGCCCAGATGCTCGCCGCGCCCGCCTCTCGCGCCGCTTGCACGACCGCCTCGAGCTGCTCGGGTCGGTCGGAGAGGCCGGGCAGGATCGGCGCCATGCCCACGCTCGCCTTGACGCCGCCTGCGACGAGCTCCTTCAGCGCTCGCAACCGCTGGCGCGGTGGGGCCGTGCCGGGCTCGGTTGTGCGCCAGACCTCGTCGTCGAGCGTCGGAATCGAGAACATGACGGATACCTCGGCCCCTCTTGTCGCTGCCTGGGCAGTGGCCGTCTGCAGCACGTCGAGATCGCGGACGATCATCGGCCCGCGCGTGATCAGCGAGAACGGATTCGCCGCCGCCCCGAGCACCTCGAGGCAGGCGCGCGTGAGCCGGTAGCGGCCCTCGCAGGGCTGGTAGGGATCGGTGGCCGCGCCGATCGCGATCCCCGCTCCGAGCCAGGCTGGCCGAACGAGCTCCCGCGCGAGCACCTGCGCGATGTTCGTCTTCACCCGGATGGAGCGGCCGTAGCGGTCGTCGGCGGGCCGGTCGGCGCGCAGCTCGAAGGCGCGGACGTAGCAGAACGTGCAGCGGTGGGCGCACCCCATGTACGGGTTCAGCGACCACTCGAACGGCATCCCCTTGACGCGGTTCAGGGCGCTCCGGCAGGGCTCCTCGCGGTACTCGATCTGCACTCCGTCAGTATAGAACGGGCGTTCGCATCTGATCGGACGGAAAGCGATAGCGAGGCGCGTATCATCTCGACCGTGGTTCCCGAGGCCGAGCTCGAAGAGACCGAGGCAGGGCTCGTGCCGACGAGCTCCGGCTGGTTCGTCCTGCACGCGCGCGATGCGCGCTGGTTCGAGAAGCCGGGGCAGGGGCACAGCCTGCCGCTCACCGGGTACGACGAATACGAGGCGGAGACGTTCTTCCCGATGCTCGGGATGGCGATCCGGGTGATGGGGCCGGGCGAGCCAAACGGGACGTACCACTGGGAGACCGAGCAGGAGGACTTCCTCGTGCTTTCGGGCGAGGCGCTGCTGATCGTCGAGGGAGAGGAGCGGCGGTTGAAGCAATGGGACTTCGTGCACTGTCCGCCCGAGACGCGGCACGCGTTCGTTGGCGCAGGCGACGGCTTGTGCGTGATTCTGGCCGCGTCGTCGCGACAGTTCCAGAAGGACGGCCCCTGGGGCTTCTATTGCGCCGACGAGACCGCCGCGCGCCACAACGCGAGCTCTCCCGAGGACACGCAGGACGGCGAGCTCGCCGACGCCCGATTCCCGCCCCAGCGGCCGACGCGCTACGGGCAGGGTTTGCTGCCGGACTAGCCGCCGCGGTCGATCGGCCAGCCGTCGCCCGTCTCGCGCCTCGGCCGGATCCATTCACGTCGAACGCAAACGTGTTAGATGCTTTGGATGGAGCTTCCGAACGGCATTCGCCGCGTCACCTGCCCGCTGCCGACCCGACCTGGGCACGTGCACGCGTACCTGCTGCCCGGCGACGACGGCTGGACGCTCGTCGATACAGGGATCGGGCTCCCGGATGCGGCCGAGCGCTGGGCCGCCGAGCTGGATGAGATCGATGTCGTGCGCATCTTCGTCACCCATTTCCATCCGGATCACATCGGCGCGGCTGCCGACGTCGCCGAGCTGACGGGGGCGACGGTGTACGAGGGCACGCTCGACTACGCGCAGGCCCGGATGGTCTGGGGGAACCTCGAGTGGCCGCAGCGGATCGCCGACTGGTTCCTCACGCACGGGGTGCCGCGTCCGATTGCGGAGGAGCTCATCGAGTCGGGCTCGGCCTACACGCCCTTCATCCGCTACCAGCCCGATCCCACGCTCGTCTCGAACGGCGAGCATCTCGATGGCTGGGAGCTCGTCGATGCCCCCGGCCACGCGGATGGGCAGCTCTGCCTGATCAAGGACGGCGTCCTCCTCTCGGCCGACCACCTGCTCGGGCGGATCACGCCGACCGTCGGGCTCTGGCCGGAGAGCCGCCCGGACCCGCTCGGCGACTACATCCACTCGCTCGAGCGGACGATCGAGCTCGCGCCGTGGCTCGCGCTTCCCGGCCACGGCGAGCCGATCGTCGATCCGGTCGGCCGGGCGCACGAGCTGATCGAGCACCATCG
>JACCRW010000426.1 GCA_013813345.1 Actinomycetota bacterium | reverse complement strand
CGGGCCGACGCAGGCGCGCAGGCGCGTTGTGTGCCCGTTCAGAGCCGAGACGCCGGCCGCGACCACCCCGTCGAGCAGACCGCGCCAGCCCGCGTGCAGGACCGCGACCGCCGGCTCGGCCTCGTTTGCGCGGACGAGCGCGATCGGCAAGCAGTCGGCCGCGAACGCGAGGATCGGCAGGTCGGCTTCGTCCGTCCAGAGCCCGTCGCCCGGCTCACCGCGCCCGCCCGGAATCGCTCGAAGCACGCGATCCGAATGGATCTGCCGGTTGAGCGCGAGCCGCTCGAGCTCGCCGCCGACCTCGCCGCAGAGGCGTCGCCGATTCTCGTCGACGCGCTCGACCTCGTCGCCGGTCAACCGGCCGAGGTTGAGCGAGGCGAAGCAACCCTCGCTGACGCCTCCCAGCCGAGTCGAGAAGACGACCTCGTACGGCTCGCCTGCATCCCAGCGGATCATCCCGTCAGGGTACGCGAGCGTTTTCGAGGAGCTGTGCCGCCTGGGCGAGCAACCGCTCGCGCGTATTCGCCTCCGGATCCACGATCACGGTTTGGAGGAGCTGGTCGAGCGCGTCCCCGAGCGCCGGCGAGGGGTTCCAGCCGAGCTCGATCAGATCGGTTCCGTCGACTGCCAGCCGGTCGAGACGATAGGCGCTATCCCGTTCCTGCTCGAGCGCCTCACCGAATCTGTCCAGCAGGTCGAGCTCGGCGAGCTGCTGCGCGGTCGCGCCCAGCCGCTTCCCACGGAGATCCGCGTGCTTGTGGGCGAGCAGATCGAACGCCGTCTCCTCGCCGTGCCGATGGAGGAACCGGCGCGCACCGACGCCGAGCGCCCGCCTAGGCGGCTCGAACATGTGCGCGCGCACGATCCGTCGAACGGCCGCCCGCAGCCGCACCGGGTAGCGCAGCCGCGAGAGCGCAGCGGAGACGAGCTCGGCGCCGATCTCCTCGTGCGAGCGCTTCCCGTGCGCGGGGTTCGCGTAGAAGTGGAGGCGACCGTCCGTGCCGCGCCAGGCGGATTCTGGCTTGCCAGCGTCGTGGAGGAGTGCCGCGAGACGGACGCGCAGAGGAGCGCCGGCGTCCGCCGCGCCCTGGACGACGGCGAAGAGGTGCTCGTCGAGGGGGAGCTCGTGGTAGCGGCTCTCCTGGTCGAAGCCGAGCGCGGGCTCGAGCTCCGGTAGGAACCGCACGAGGACGCCGGTGTCGCGCGCGAGTCCGAGCGCCCTCGCAGGCTCGGCCCCGAGGAGGAGCTTCGAGAGCTCCCCCAGCCCGTCGCTCGCGAGGCCGCCGCCGATCCGCTCGCCCGAGACGTGCGCGATCCGAGGCGCCCATTCGCGCATCTGCCGCTCCGTCTTGGGATCCAGCTCGAAGCCGAGCTCGGAGACGAACCGCAGGCCGCGCACGATCCGCAAGGGGTCGTCTCGGAAGCTCGCGGGGCTCGTCGTCCGGAGGATCCGCCGCGCGAGATCGGCTCGGCCGTCGAGCGGATCGAGCAACTCGCCGGTTTCGAGCCGGCGCGCGATCGCGTTGACGGTGAAGTCGCGCCGGCGCATGTCCTCGGTCAGCGAGATCGAAGCATCGGCGTCGATCTCGAAGTCGTGCCGGCCCGGCCCGGTCGAGCGCTCGATCCGCGGAGGCGCGAACTCGATTCCGGCCGGCTGCAGCGCGCGCACGTCGCGGTCGCGCGGCAGCAGCCGGACGCCGATTCGCTGTTCGGCGACGATGAGATCCTCGACCTTGCCGTGCGGCTCCAGCGCGGCGCGCAGCTCTGCGTGGCCGACGCCGGGAACCACGAAGTCCAGCTCGCGGACCGGCCGGCCGAGCAACTCGTCCCGAACGGCGCCGCCGACCACATAGGCGTCGAGACCGAGGGAGTGCACGTAGTCGGCAACGGAGCTCCACACGCCGCCATTGTGCGGGTCAGAGTCTCTCTGGCGTTCCTGACGCGTCGCTCGCGGTGCGTGGGCCGGTGGAACAGTACGGAGGTACGGGCCGCCGGCTGAAGCGCCGCGACCAGGGGCGTCAGAGATGCGCGATGGCTTCGATCTCGACGAGTGCGCCGGACGGAAGCGCTGCCACCTCGACCGTCGAGCGCGCCGGCGGGCGATCGCCGACATGGCGGGCGTAGACCTCGTTCATCTCAGCGAAGTCGCCGAGGTCCTGGAGGAAGACTGTCGTCTTGACGAGTCGGTCCAACCCGCTGCCCGCTTCCTCGAGGATCGCGCGAAGATTGGCGAGCGTCTGCTCGGTCTGCTCGGCGATCCCCGGGCCGACCATCTCCTTCTCGCCCGGGCGCAGGCCGAGCTGGCCGGCGACGAAGACGAACCCGCCCGACTTCACCGCCTGGTTGTAGGGCGCCCCCTGGAACGGCGCCGGAGCCTTCTCGGTCCGGACGATCTCCTTGTCTGCCATCACGTCTCCCGCTGGATTGGATTCAGGTTCGGCACGCCTGCGCGAGCGCCGCGCCGAGCGTTTTGAAGATTGCCTCGAGCACGTGCTGTGAGTCGACGCCGTCGATCAAGCGCACGTGCAGCGTCAGACCGGCCGCGCCGGCGAACGCCTCGAGGAAGCGCGCGGCGAGGTCGGAGCGGAGCCCGCCTGCGCCGGCTGCTGAGAGATCGACGTTCGACGCGAGGAGCGAGTCCTGCGAGACCTCGAGTGCGACCTGCGCGAGCGCTTCCTGGGCAGGCAGAACCGCGGAGCCGTGACCCGTTGCCGCGTCGGTACGAAGGAGCGGCGCGAACGCCTCGCCGAGCGACCGGCCGGCCTCGGCGACCTCGGCCTCCGCGTCTCCCGGCGGCAGCTCCAGCGAGAGCTCGAAGCGGCCGCTGCGAGCGAGCAGCGTCAGCAGATGGTCGAGAAGGGGAAGCCCGGTGGCGACGTTGACCGTCCCCTGACCGGCAACTGCGACTCGGGCAGCCATTCGGCGAGTCTACGTCGCCTGCTCGACCTCGCCATGCCTACTGCTCAGTCCGCTCGATCCGGGCGCCGAGGGCGCGCAGGCGCTCGTCGATCCGCTCGTAGCCCTTGTCAATCTGGTAGGCCTCGCCGATCGTCGAGGTTCCCTCGGCGCAGAGCGCGGCGATCAGCATCGCCATGCCGGCGCGGATATCAGGGCTCGACATCCGCTGCGCGTAGAGGTGCGCCTTGCCGGTGACGACGGCGCGATGGGGGTCGCAGAGGATGATCCTCGCGCCCATCGAGACGAGCTTGTCGACGAAGAAGAGGCGGCTCTCGAACATCTTCTCGAAGATCAGGATCGTCCCCTGCGCCTGGGTCGCAACCGTGAGCGCGATCGACGTGAGGTCTGCCGGGAACTGCGGCCACGGCCCGTCCTCGATCTTCGGGATCGCGCCGCCGAGATCGTCCTGGATCACGAGCTCCTGTCCCGGTGGGATGCGGACGCTCGACTCCCCCACCTCGACGCGGACGCCGAGGCGCTCGAACGCCGGCACGATCGGATAGAGATCCTGTGGAGCCAGATCGGTGATCGTGATGTCGCCGCCGGTCACGGCCGCCATCCCGATGAAGCTGCCGACCTCGATGTGCTCGGGCGCGATCCTCCACTCGCCGCCGCGGAGCTCGCGGACGCCGCTGACCCGGAGCACGTTCGACTCGATCCCCTCGATCTCGGCGCCGAGCGAGACGAGGAAGCGGCAGAGATCTTGGACGTGCGGCTCGCAGGCTGCGTTGCCGATCACGGTCTCGCCCTCGGCGAGCACCGCGGCCATGACGGCGTTCTCGGTCGCCATCACGCTCGGCTCGTCGAGAAACACGTGCTTGCCGCGCAGCCCGCTCGTCCGCATCTCGTAGCGGCCGTTGAGCGAGATCTCGACGCCGAGCTCCGCGAACGCGTGCATGTGCGGGTCGAGCCTTCGCCGGCCGATCACGTCCCCTCCAGGCGGCGGCACGGTCGCCCTGCCGAAGCGCGCCAGCAGCGGCCCGGCGAGCAGGAACGACGCTCGGATCCGGCGGCAGAGCTCCTCGTCGAGCTCTGTCTTGTGGACGGGCGAGGCGTCGATGCGGACCTCGTTCGAGCCGGTCCACTCGAACTCGGCGCCGATGTCCTCGAGCAGCGCGAGCATCGTGGCCACATCGCGGATGCGCGGCACGTTCCTCAGGTGCACGGGCTCGCTCGTCAACACGCAGGCCGCGAGCACGGGCAGCACGCCGTTCTTGTTGCCCGACGCCCTGACGCTGCCGCTGAGCGGCCGACCGCCTTCGATCAGAAAGGACTGGAGGTGCTTCTGGGCGGGGAGCGTCAGCGTCATCGGGAATGGCCGCGTGGGCAGGTCGGTACTGTAGACGGCCGGTGGAGCTGACGCGAGACACGGCCTGGGAGACGCTCACGAGGTACACGAAGGGCGAGTCGCTGCTTCGCCACGCGCTCGCCGTGGAGGCGTCGACCCGCTCGTACGCGCGCCGCTTCGGCGAGGACGAGGAGGCGTGGGGGGCGACCGCGCTCCTCCACGACTTCGACTACGAGATCCACCCCACCCTCGACAAGCATCCCCAGGAAGGCGCCCCGATCCTCCGCGAGGAGGGCTATCCGGAGTGGCTGATCGCGGCGGTCCTCTCCCACGCCGAGCACCTGCAGATGGAGCGCGACACGCAGCTCAAGAAGACGCTCTTCGCCTGCGACGAGATCTCCGGGTTCGTGCATGCGTGCGGGCTCGTGCGGCCGCTCGGGCTCGAGGGGCTCGAGCCGAAATCGGTCAAGAAGAAGCTGAAGCAGCCGGCGTTCGCTGCGGGCGTCCACCGCGACGAGGTCTACGCCGGCGCCGAGCTGCTCGAGATCGGGCTCGACGAGCACATCGCGAACGTCGTCGCCGCGCTCCAGCCGATCTCGGAGGAGCTCGGCCTGCGCACCGCATCCTCGATCTAGCCCGCGACACCCGCGACGAGCCGATCGAGGTCCTCGTCGCTCGTCCACCAGCCGCACGAGGCGCGGACGAGCCCCGTGCCGGGGAGGTCGCGGACGACCACATCCTGCTCGGCCAGGCGGGCGACGAGAGCCGGCGGGTCGTCCACCCGAAAGGAGACGAGCGTCGCGTCCCCGGGGACCACCTCGACGTGCGGAGCGAGCAGCTCGCGGCAGCGACGGGTCCGGTCGGACGCGCGCTCGAAGCGCCAGTCCGGGACGGCCTTCAGTGCCGCGACGAGGCCCGCAAGCACCGAGGGCGCGAGCCAGTTCGGATCGAACCGTGCCGCGCCCTCCTGCGGCTCGAAGCGGCCGGTCGGCTCGTACCAGGCCTGCGAGAAATAGCTCGGCCGCGCGATTCGCAATCGCTCGGGATCGGCAACGACGAGCGCGCCCGTCGAGTCGGGGCCGCAGAGCCACTTCTGCCCCGAGATCGTCAGGAAATCGAGGTCGCGCGCGTCGACGGGGATCGCGCCCACCGATTGGGCGCCGTCGACCAAAATCGGGATTCGGCTCCGTTCCCGCAGCTCCCGCATCGGGAGGACGCGGCCGGTCGTCCAGAGCACCTGCGAGAGCGCGAGGAGGCGTGTCCGCGGCGTGACCGCGGCCAGGATGGCGTCGGCCTCCGCGGGAACGACAACGATCCGGGCGCCGCTCGCGTGGAGCGGTCCGAGCAGGCCGAAGTGCTCCGCGTCGGTAGTGATGACCTCATCCTCCGGAGAGAGCCCGAGCCCGGCGAGGACGATGTTGCAGCCGTCCGTCGT
>JACCRW010000420.1 GCA_013813345.1 Actinomycetota bacterium | reverse complement strand
CGAGCGCGGCGGCGTTCGAGCGATCGTCGAGTCCGGCGACGCGACGCCCGAGCAACTCGAGCTCGGCGAGTGCAACTCCTCGATCTACGTCTTCCGCGCCGAGCTCCTCTGGCCGGCGCTCGAGCGGCTCAAGCCGCACAACGCGCAGGGAGAGCTCTACCTCACGGATGCCGTGCTCGGCCTGGTGGCGCGAGGCGAGCGCGTGGCCGCTCACGTCGCGGCAGATCCGGCCGAGACGGAAGGCGTGAACACACGGGCAGAGCTCGCCGTCGCGGCGGCCGTGCTGCGCGACCGGATCAACCTCGAGCACATGCTCGCCGGGGTCACCATCGCCGATCCATCCTCGACTTGGATCGAGCCCACCGTCGGGCTCGAGCCGGATGCCGTCGTCCACCCGTTCACGATCCTGCGGGGGACGACGCGCATCGCCGCCGGCGCCGAGATCGGCCCTCACGCCGTCGTGCTCGATGCGGAGGTCGGGCCGGGGGCGGCCGTCGGACCGTTCTGTTACCTTCGCCCCGGAACGGTGCTGGCCGCGGGCTCGAAGGCTGGCACCTTCGTCGAGGTCAAGAAGTCACGGATCGGGGAAGGCTCGAAGGTGCCGCATCTCTCCTACATCGGCGATGCGGAGATCGGGAGGGACACGAACATCGGCGCAGGCTCGATCACCGCGAACTTCCCGCACCGGCCCGGCGAGCCGAAGGGGAAAACGGCGATCGGCGACAGCGTCCGGGTCGCCGTCGACACGATGTTCGTGGCTCCGGTCACGATCGGCGACGACGTCTGGACGGCGCCCGGCACCGTGATCACCGATGACGTTCCCGACAGCGCCCTCGTAGGGTTCGCGCCCCGGCAGACGATCAAGGAAGGCCGTGGTGGAAAGCGGGACGATTGAGCAGGCGCTGCCCGGCCTCGAGATCGCCGGCAGCGGAACGGCGCCGATGAGCGTCGGCCGTGCGATTCCGCACACGCCAAAGAAGCGACTCATGCTCTTCGCGGGACGTTCGCACCCCGCTCTGGCAAGGAGGATGGCCGACAGCCTGAACGTCGCGCTTGGCGAAGTCGAGCTGGAGACGTTCCCGAACGGCGAGACGTACTGCCGCTTCCACGATTCGATTCGGGGCGCCGACGTCTTCCTCGTCCAGACCGGCTGCGATCCGGTCGACCGCAATCTGATGGAGCTCCTGCTGATGATCCAGGCGGCGAAGCTCGCCTCGGCAAAGCGGATCACGGCGGTCATCCCGTGGTTTCCGTACTCGCGCCAGGACCGTAAGGCGAAGCCTCGCGAACCGATCTCGGCGCGCCTTGTCGCGGACATGCTCCAGCTCGCCGGCGCCGACCGGGTGCTGACGATGGATCTCCACGCCGGCCAGATCCAAGGGTTCTTCACGATCCCCGTCGACCATATGACTGCGCAGCAACTGTTTGCGCGCCACTTCCGCGACCTCGGCGTCTACGGGGACGGGGTGGTCTCCGTGGCGCCGGATGCGGGCCGCGCGAAGGTCGCAGTCCGCTTCGCCGAGATGCTCGAAGCGGATTTCGCGGTCATGCACAAGACGCGCCTTTCGCACGACCAGGTCGCGATCACCGAGGTGGCGGGCCGCGTCCGCGACAAGATCTGCATCGTCGGCGACGACGTGACGACGACCGGAAGCACCCTGATCCAGGGCGCGCAGGCGCTCAAGGAACACGGCGCGTCCGACGTTTGGCTCTCGGTCACGCACGCGCTCCTCAGCGAGAACGGGCTCGCAGAGCTCGGCGCGGCGGACGTCGCAGGGATCGTGGTCACCGACACGGTGCCGATCGACGCGCTGAAGAAGCCCGACAACATCACAGTTCTCACCGTCGCGCCACTGCTCGCCGAGACGATCATGAACGTCTTCTCCGACGACTCCGTCTCGGCGATCTTCGGCGGTGAGAACCAGCTCTTCTAACGCGAGTGGCCCGACCAAGCGGTTGGGCCGCTCTTTCTACCGGAACTTTCTACCGGAGCTAGGTCGGGTTCTCCGTGTCCACGGCCACCTCGTACATCTGCACCGAGGTGCGCTGCCCGCCGCCGGGAGGCGGTGTCGCGTTATTCAGCAGCTCGTCCACCTTGCGGAGATCATCCTCGGTGTCGCAAAAGAACAGGCCCGCCCCGCGTCCGTTCTCTCGGTCGACGAGCATCATCGAGCGTGTAACGAGCTTCCTCATCTCAGCGTTCTCATCGCCCTGCATCCGCCTTCGTACCTCAGCGATGCGCTCATCCCAATCGTCGGCGGGCGCCTCGAACTGCGCGATCCGAACGTACATCCGATCCTCCTAGGGTGGGGGTACGCGACTATATGACGCTTCGTTATCGCGCGCGCCAGTGTTACGGTCGGCGCCCACGTTCCGCGGCTTCCCGCACACCGGGCACATCCGTGGACGCTGCGGCGGCTCGTCGGGCCGTTCGTGCGGCGGGAATCGTGCTGCACGGGAGGCAGCCACCTCGGCCGGTGCCGCTCCACGGGATCGTTGTAGTGTCGTAACTCCCGAAGCTAGGAGC
>JACCRW010000373.1 GCA_013813345.1 Actinomycetota bacterium | reverse complement strand
ACATCGCTCGAGCGAGCTCGGCGAGCGCCGGCCCCGAGACCCCGGCACCGTTCTCCCGGCCCTCGACGATCGCCGTCGTGAGCTCGGCTAGATGCTCGGGCGAGACGGCCTCAGCGGCCCGGCCCCGGCGGCGACCGTTCTGAGCCGAGTGGAGCTGCGCGTAGAGGCCGCCGGCCGCAAGCAGCGCGCCGTGAGTCCCGTGCTCGGCGACGCGTCCGTGATTGAGGACCAGGATCAGATCCGCGTCGACGATCGTCGAGAGCCGGTGCGCAACCATGAACGTCGTCCGCCCATGCATCAGCCGCTGGAGCGCCTCGAGGATCACCGACTCCGTCTGCGAGTCGATCGACGAGGTGGGCTCGTCGAGGATCAGGATCGGCGCGTCCTTGAGAAAAGCGCGGGCGACGGAGACGCGCTGGCGCTCACCGCCCGAGAGCCGCGCCCCCCGCTCGCCGATCATGGTTCCGTAGCCGTGCGGCAGCGCGCTGATGAAGTCGTGTGCGTTCGCCGCCCGGGCGGCGTCGATCACCTCGTCCTCCGTCGCCTCGAGCCGTCCGTAGCGAATGTTGTCGCCGAGGGTGCCGGAGAAGAGCAAAGGCTCCTGCAGCACCATGCTCACCTGGGCCCGAAGCGAGCGCAGGGTCAGGTCGCGCACGTCGTGGCCGTCGAGCAGGACGCGCCCGCCCTGGGTGTCGTAGAAGCGCGGGATCAGGCTCAGGAGCGTGCTCTTGCCGGCTCCGGTCGGGCCGACGATCGCAACCCGCGTGCCGCGCGGCGCGTCCAGGGAGACGTCGAAGAGCGTGCCCCGGCGACCCACGTAGCTGAAGGAGGCGGCCTCGAGCGTGACGTGCCCCTCGGCGCGCTCGATCGAGATCGCGTCCGGCTTCTCGTGAATCTCCGGATCCGTCTCCAGCAGGTCGAGCGCCCCCCGCAGGGTGATGAACTGCTCCTGCAGCCCGCTGACGGTGGTGCTGATCTGTTCGAGGGGCTTGTAGAGCGCGGCGACGTAGCCGATCACGACGAGCAGCTCGCCCGCTGTCAGCCGCTGCTGGAGCACGAAGTAGGCGCCGAAGCCGAGCACGAGCGCGCTCCCGACGGCGGTCGTCATCGTGACCACGAGTGAGAACATCGTCTGGCGCACCGTCAGGGTCACGCGAGCGGTCACGGCCTCCTCGCCCTGCTTCCGGAAGCGCAGCCACTCGTACCCCTCGCGGCCGAAGGCGACGATCACGCGCATCATTGCCATCGCCTCGTGGACGATCGTCAGCGACATGCTCTCGAGGTGCCTCACGTCGATCACGTGCGGCTGGATCCGGCGCGCGTAGTAGCCGGCGGAGACGTAGATCGGCGGAACGACCGAGAGCGAGAGCAGCGCCAGAGTGGGCTCGATCCGGAGGAGGATCAGGAACATCCCGACGACCGTGACGACGCTCTGCAGAAGCGGCGGGATCGCGACGGTGATCGCGCCCACGGCGGAGGCCTGGTTGTTGACCTGGAACATGAGCTGGCCCGTCCGCGTGCGATCGTGGAATGCGAGCGAGAGCCGCTGCGCGTGCCGGAACATGTCGCTCCGGAGATCGAGCACCATGCCCTGGTCAATCCTCGTGTTGACGTAGTTGTCGATCACGGCGAGCCCGTGCTCGACTCCGGTGAGCACGAGCCCGCCGATCACTGCGAGTGCGAGCAGGTCGTACCGGCCGAAGCCGTCCAGGGGTCCGAGTAGCGCCGGCAGCGGCTTGTTGCCGAGGACCGTGTCGATCAGGATCGCGAGGGGCCAAGGCGCGAGCAGTGAGGCGAGCGAGCCCGCCGCGACCAGGCTGAGCGAGACGGCCGCAAGCCGCTTCCTCGTTCGCAGGTAGGGGAGAATTCGGGGAAAGTCCCTGAAGAACGCCCACGGGCTCGGTTTCGCGTCTCGACGGATTCTCACCGCGTCGTTCCTTCGGCCGCAACGAACGCTGTCGGCCGAGCCGGGTGCGGCGACCGCTGCGGCTCGGCGCTCTCCAGCACGGCCGCCCGCGCGGCGGCGACGCCGATCCCGCACTCCCTGGTAGCGAGCGCCGCGAGCACGACGACGAGCCCGGAGAGGACTGCGGTCGTGAGCGGATGCTGCGTCGCGCCGGCGCCGGCCGCGAAGAGGCCCAGGAGAGCACCGGCACGCCAGGCGGCCGGTGCAACATGTGGCCAGATTCTGCAGAGAACGAGCTGTCGACCGCGACCGTGCTCCTCGACCGAGACGAGCAGCCGCGCGCTGCCGGCGGGGCCGCCCGACAGCTCGAGATCCCAGCGCGAGTAGGGCCCCCCGCTCTGGATCCGAGCTCCGGCTCCACGGGCTGCGCTCTCGATCGCGACGACCCGCTCACGCGGCGGGGACCACGACTCGTACCACTGCGCGAGGCGGGTGCGCCGAGGGAACGCGATCCCGGCCGGACGCCGCTGGCGCCACGGCGAGAGGCCGTGCGACAGGCGTCCGCTCAGTCGCGCCGCCGGCTGGAGGAGATGGAGGAACGCTGTTACGGCACCCAGCTTCAGCCGCCGCACACCGGTTCGGCCGTGGCGGCCGAAGTCGGCTCGAAGCCCGCCGTGGACTGCCTCGACGAGGAGTGCTCCGGCGCCCGCGGTGAGCAGCGGGATCGTCCAGAAAAGGACGCCCCAAAGGAAGCCCAACAGAGACACTCCCGCCAGCATCGCGAGCACGAGGTACCACTCCGGCGCCTGCACGATCTCGGCCAGGGAGCTGTTTCCGAGCGTCTCCTCGGGCTGGAACGGACCGGTGCCCCAGGTGCCGTGATAGATCCGACGAGGGCGGAAGCTGCGCGCGCTGGCACGGTCGTAGAGCCGGCCTGCCCAGGTTAGGTGGCCGCGGCGGTTGTAGCGCTCGGGCCACTTCCGCTCGAGCAACGCCTCCGCATGGCCGTAGCCGCGCTGCTGCTGCCAGTAGCCGCGGATCGAGCTGCGCCGACGATGCCAGACGACGGCGGCGGCGTGGAAGCCGAGCGTCGCGCCCTGCTCTTGGAGCCGCCAGCACACGTCGACGTCGTCGCCGGCGGCGCGAAACTGCGGATCGAAGCCGTCGATCGCGAGCAGCGCCT
>JACCRW010000371.1 GCA_013813345.1 Actinomycetota bacterium | reverse complement strand
CCGTGGACGTTCTCGATCCACGACTTCGAGCCGATCACCGGCCGGATCCACCAGCCGCCGCCTGCGCACCAGACCTTTCAGGGGAAGAACTTCGTGATCTGCTCGTTCTGCCCGCGCAAGCTCGACTTCGACCCGGACGCGGTCCCGATCCCGTACCACCACTCGAATCTGCAGTCGGAGGAGATGATCTATTACGTCTCCGGCAACTTCGGCTCGCGCAAGGGCGTCGACGTGGGCTCGATCACGCTCCACCCGTCCGGTCTCCCGCACGGGCCGCAGCCGGGGCTCGCGGAGAAGGCGATCGGCCTGCACGAGACCCACGAGCTGGCCGTCATGTGCGACACCTTCTATCCGCTCAAGCTGTCGAAGCTGTCGAAGGAGCTCGACAACGGCACCTACGCGATGTCGTGGTACGAACCGGCCGACGGCGAGGTCACCGAGGCCGGGCTCACCTCGCACCTCTAGGTGAGGCTTGTCGTCGACTGGGACGGGACGGTCACCGTCCGCGACTCGCTCGTGCAGGTGATCCACGAGTTCGGTGACCCGAATCTGCTCGCGGAGCTCGAGCCGCGCGTCGGCGTCGACCTGACGCTGCACGAGGAGATCGCGCTCGAGTTCGCGGCGATCGCGGCGCCGCTCGACGAGGTTGTCGCCTGGGTCGTCGAGCACGTAGAGGTGCGGCCTGGGTTACCAGAGCTCGCGGCGTTTCGGCCGCTCGTGATCTCAGCCGGCTTCCATGAGCTGATCGAGCCGGTGCTTGCACGCGAGCGCGTGGAGCTCGAGGTGCTCGCGAATCAAGTGGACGCGCGTCCGGACGGCTGGCGCGTTCGCTTCCGCGACGAGTCGGCTTGCCGGACCTGCGGCGAGCCGTGCAAGCGCGCGGGTGTCGCCGGCGGCGCGTACGCCTATGTCGGGGACGGCTATTCGGATCGCTGCGCCGCGCTCGCGGCCGACCGGATCTTCGCGCGCGACTCGCTCGCCGCGTATCTCGACCGACTCCGCGTCGCCCACGAGCCGTTCGCCGACCTCGAAGAGGTCGCTCGCGCGCTTGCCAAGTAACAGACTGTTACTTTGGTACTCGAGCTCCTCGTTCTCGACGTGGTTGAAGCGCGAAAGCTTGTGTTGCTACAACACAAGCTCGGTTCGATCCGCGCAACGAAGCCGTCAAGGGACTAAGTGTTGTTCCAACACAAGCTCTACAACCTGACGACGAACCAGCCGTCGACGTTGTCACAGAGGACCTGGCTCGGCCGCTCGTGGGCGTAGGTGTAGAGCGGAAGGCGGTTGCGCGTGACCTGGAGCTTTCCGTCGGGCCGGCGGATCGTGCCGAAGACGCCGGTGATCCCGGCGACCTTGCGGGGCACCGCGGCGGCCGAGCGGACGATGAGCGGCGGCCAGGCGACGGCACAAGCACGGGTGCAGTGCACCTTGAAATCGCGTTTCTCGACGTTCCAGTAGTAGAGGGCTTGGTGGTCGCGGCGCGCGAGGATGTTCCCGAAGCGCGCGTCGCGCTGCTTGAGAACCGGCGCCGCGGCGCTGCTCGTGCTCATCGCGGCGGCGGGGACGAGGGCTGCGACGACGGCGAAGAGCGAGAGCAGGACGGCGGAACGGGCGAGCGAGCGCTTCATTGTCAGCTCCTTGGGAGAACGAGTCTGCGCTCAGTCTTCCGGCCAGCGCATGTGCTGCGTCTGAACGTTCGCTGAACGATCGAGATTGTGTCTGAAACACAAAGTCGTTGAAGGCGAGGCGAAGCGCGGTCGCCGGCAAGCAGCCCAGCTCGCGCTCTAAGCTCTGGGGGATGATCAGCCGGGTCTGGTCCGGCCGGACGGCCGTCGAGAACGCCGACGCCTACGAACGGCTCCTCCGAGAGGACGTCTTTCCCGGAATCGAGGCTCGAGTCGAAGGCTTCCGTGGCGCGCACCTTCTGCGCCGCGCGATCGGTGACGGCGTCGAGTTCATCGTGATCACGATGTACGACTCGCTGGAGGCGATCCGGCAGTTCGCCGGGGACGACTACGAGGTCGCCGTGATCGAGCCGGCGGCGCGCGAGCTGCTCGAGCAGGCCGACGAGCTCGCGAGGCACTACGAGACGACGGCCTTTCGCGGCGAGCGCTAACCGGCCGCGCAGCGCCGGCCGACGCCGAAGCGGACGGTCGTTGTTCGCTGCCCTAGGCTGAGTGCGTGGCGGAGCTGCCGATCGTCCCGTTCGCTTCGCCGGCCGAGTGGCAGGCGTGGCTCGAGGAGCACGCGGATGCTGATGGCGTCTGGGTCAAGCTCGCGAAGAAGGGCGCCGGGATCCCGACCGTCACCTACGCTGAGGCGGTCGAGGTCGCGCTCTGCTTCGGCTGGATCGACGGCCAGTCGCGCGGGCTCGACGAGCGGTACTACCTCCAACGCTTCACCCCGCGGCGGGCGCGGAGCGTGTGGTCGAAGCTCAACCGCGCCAGGGTCGAGGCGCTGATCGAGAGCGGCGCGATGCGCCCGGCCGGGCTGCGTGAGGTTGAGCGGGCGAAAGCCGACGGCCGCTGGGTCGCAGCCTATGACCCACCTTCGACGGCCACTGTCCCGGACGACTTTCAGCAGGCGCTCGACCGCGACGAGGCCGCGCGGGACTTCTTCGCGACCCTCGACGGCCAGAACCGCTACGCGATTCTGCACCGACTCCAGGGCGTAAAGAAGCCCGAGACACGGGCTCGCAACATCGAGAGGTTCGTGGCGATGCTGGCCGCGGGCGAGAAGCTCTATCCCTGAGCGGTGGCCGCGACGAGCCGCTCGATCTCGCCGATGACGTGGTCGGCGTGAGGTCGGAGACGCGACCCGAGATCGTCCCAGCGCTCCTCCTCCTCGCCCAAGTAGATCGCACGCGCTCGGGCGAGCACCGGCCGCTGCTCCTGCGGGAGGCGTTCGAGCGCCCAGTCCGCGGCGGCGTCCTTCGAGCGGATCTCGCCGGTCGCCACGGTGCCCCAGATCCGGGCGAGCGTCAGGATCACGTTGCGCGTGTCCTCGTCGAGCTCGCCGACGAGCCCGTAGATGCCGCTGACCATCGCGCTGATCTGGTCCTTGCGAGGTACGGGATCGAGGATCTCGGCCGGCGGCGGCCCATGGAGCGGCCGGTTCGCCAGCAGCACCATTGTGAGCAGCGAGGCGAGGTCGGGGTTCGCCGTCGTCGGCCACGGCTCGACGTTGCCGCTCTCGAACTCGCGGCGCCACCAGTCGCCGTACTGAAAGTCGAAGCTCGGCGGATAGCGCCAGGGTCGGATCTCGGACTCGACGACGATCGTCAGCTCGAGGTGACGGGACTCGCCACCGGAAAGCGAGAGCAGGCGCTCGACGAGCCGGCGCTTCTCCTCGAGCGCCGTCCGTCGCTTCGACACCACGAGCACGTCGAGGTCGCTCCGCGGCTTCAATCCACCAAGAACCGCCGAGCCGTGGAGATACACGCCGACCGTGTTTCCGCCGAGTACGTCGTCAACCAAGGCCAAGACGTGATCGAGCTGCGTTTGCACCGCGGCCGACTGTAACGCTGCGGAGTGCTAGAACCCGACGGATGCCGAAGCGAGGATCGCTCACAGACACGACCGCAGCCGGCTCGAGGCCGATCGACTCGTACGGGCTCCTCTCGGACTGCAACTCGGCGGCGCTGGCCGGAAGCGACGGGTCGATTGACTGGCTCTGCGTTCCGCGCTTCGACAGTCCCGCGGTCTTCGCCCGCATCCTCGACCCAGCCGCCGGCCACTGGCTGATCGCACCTGCCGGGGACTTCGAGAGCGAGCGCCGCTACCTCCCCGGCTCGCTTGTGCTCGAGACGACCTTCACCACCGAGACCGGCAGCGTTCGCCTTCGCGATGCGCTCGTCTTCGCGGAAGGTCAGCGCCACCACGACCTCGGCTTGGATGCGCCGCACGAGCTGCTGCGCTCGGTCGAGGGCGTCGCTGGCAGCGTCGACCTCGTCCTCGAGCTCGCACCGCGGCCGGAGTACGGGCTCGTCCGGCCGCTCTTTCGGATGACGGAGGACGGCGGTCGCACCTTCGGCGGCCCGAATCAGGTCGTCGTCCGGGCAGGCGTCCCCGTCGAGGTGGAGGGCCCGACGATGCGTGCCGCCTTCGCCGTCTCCGAACGCGACCGGGTTGGCTTCTCGCTCCGCTGGTCGCCGATCGAGAGCGCCGGCGTCGAGGCGACCGCGCCCGACGAGGTTGCCGCGCGGATCGAGGACACGGCAGAGGCATGGAGCTCGTGGGAAGCCGCCCACGACATCTACGACGGCCCGCACCACGAACTCGTGCGCCTGAGCTCGCGCGTCCTCAAGGGTCTCACCTATCGGCCGACCGGCGCGATCGTCGCCGCGCCGACCACCTCGCTGCCCGAGACCGTCGGCGGCGGGCGGAACTGGGACTACCGCTACGCCTGGATCCGCGACGCGAGCCTGACGCTGCAGGCGCTCTACCTCGGCACCTGCTCGGACGAGGCCGAGAACTTCGTCTCCTTCATGACGAGCTCGGCCGGCGGCGGCGCGAGTGCCGACCACTCGCTCCAGATCATGTACGGGATCGGCGGCGAGCACGACCTGACCGAGCGTGAGCTGCCGCACCTGCGCGGCTGGCGCGACTCGGCGCCGGTGCGGATCGGCAACGGCGCCTGGAACCAGACCCAGCACGATGTCTACGGCGAGCTCCTCGATGCGCTGCACCTCTACCATGAGGAGCTCGGCGAGCTCCATCCGGAGATCCAGGGGTTTGTCGCGGAGCTCGCCGACGCGGCCGCCGTGAAGTGGCAGGAGAAGGACGCCGGAATGTGGGAGATGCGTGGCGAGCCGCGGCACCACCTGTCCTCGAAGGTGCTCTGCTGGACGGCGCTCGACCGGGCAGTCAAGCTGGCGCCGAGCCTCGGCGAGTTTGGCGGGGCCGAGGCGTGGGCGCGGGCGCGCGACGAGATCCGCGAGGCGATCCTGACCCGCGGCTGGAGCGAGGAGAAGCAGGCCTACGCGCAGTCGTTCGACTCCGACGATCTGGACGCGGCGCAGCTCCTGATCCCGATCGTCGGGTTCCTGCCGGCGACGGACGAGCGGATGCGCTCGACTATCGAGGCGATCGCGACGGAGCTGACGCGGGACGGGCTCGTGCTCCGCTACCTGAGCGAAGACGGGGAGAACGCCGACGGCCTCGCGGGGTCGGAGGGCACCTTCACGATCTGCTCGTTCTGGCTCGTCTCCTGCCTCGCGAAGGCGGACGAGCTCGAGCGGGCCGAAGCGCTCTTCGATCGGCTCACCGGCTCCGCGAACGACCTCGGCCTCCTCGCCGAGGAGATCAATCCGGAGAGCGGCGAGCAGCTCGGCAACTTCCCGCAGGCGTTCAGCCACGTCGGCCTGATCACGGCTGCCTGGGAGCTCGACCAGGCCCGGTCGAAGCAGTGAGTCACGATGCGGAGATCCGGCTCGAGCCCGGCGAGCGGTTCCCGAACCTGGAGCTGCCCGACCACACCGGGCGCGCTCGAACCCTCTCCGAGGTCGCCGGCGGCGATCCGGTCGCGCTCTTCACCTCCCGCGGCTGGTGGTGCCCCAAGGAGCAGCGCTACCTGCGGGAGCTCGTGCGGTTGCAGGACGAGTTCGAGGTCGCCTACTCGCGACTCGTTGTCGTCAGTGTCGACCCGCCCGAGGTGCAGTCGGCGTTCCGGGCCGGGCTCGGGGCGCGCTTCACCTTCCTCTCGGACGCCGGTCGCGACTGGCTCGACCGGCTCGATCTCCACGAGACGACGGATACGACGCACGATCCGTACCGGCCGGCCGCGTTCACGCTCTTCCCCGACCTGACGATCCACGCGGTCTACAACGGCTACTGGTACTGGGGCCGGCCGACCCTCGAGGACCTGCGGCGCGACATGCGCGCGATCTCGGAGCAGATCCGGCCGGACTGGCGGCTCGAGTGAGCGAAGGCTCGTCGCGGCTCTGCTGGGACGGTGAGCGACTCTCGACGGCGCTCGACGCTCCCGGCCGGCGCTTCCGAGCCGATCCGCGCTGCTTCGCCGGCGAGCCGGTTCGAGGAGCGTGGGTGCACGTGTGCGCGCTTGCGAACGACGCGGCCCGCGTGCGCTTCGACGAGCCGGAGATCCAGCAGGTGCGGCGCGACGCGCTCGCGTGGTGGCTGCCGCTCCTCGGCTCGTCGCTCGTTTGCGTGACGACCCTTGCGCTCGATGCGAGCTACTACGGCGGCGCGGTCACGGTCGCGCGCAGCCGCGACTTCTTTGAGCTCGATCCGTTCGCGCGGATCTTTCCGGGATCGGTCGTTCGCAGCGATCTCTTCTGCGAGGTCGCGCCGCCGGTGGGGCCGGTGATCGAGCGCTATTCCGGCGTGGCGTGGCCGGGCGGCGGTTTCTCGTAGCGGCGGAAACTCGCGCAGCGCCAAACAGACCGCCCAGCCTCATTTGCAGCACTTTCCAACTTGAAAGAAAGAAACGGTCGCAGAGACGGTCGCAGACATCATTGCAGAGACCGTCGCAAACACGAATGCAGATACGGACGCAGCGACGGTCGCAGGCACGATTGAGCTTCTGTGCTCCTGTCGCTGCCCCAGCCGTACGACTTTGCGCTCTCGACCGAGCGGTTTCGCGTCTTCGGGGTCGACCGCGCCAACCTCTGGCATGAGGGCGGCCTGCACCGGGTCGTCGTCGGGCGCGAGGTCAGGATCGAGGCGGCGCCGGGCGGGGTGGAGG
>JACCRW010000363.1 GCA_013813345.1 Actinomycetota bacterium | reverse complement strand
GTGACCGATCGCCGCACCGGACTCGTCACCGCGCCCGAGGCGCCTGCGCTCGCCGAGGCCGCAGGCTGGCTGCGGGAGCACCGTGGCGACGCCGAGGCGTTCGGCTCTGCGGGACACGATCTCGCCGCGCGTGTCACCTGGGACGGCTGCATCGACCGCCTGCTCGCGTGAAGGTTTCCTACTACAGCCCGATGCCTCCGGAGCGCTCGGGCATCGCCGACTACTCCGCTCTGCTCCTCCCGGCGCTCCGGCGGCGGCTCGACGTCCAGGTCGTCAAGCGCGGTCGCACGCGTCCCGCGCGCGGCACCGACCTTTCGCTCTACCACGTCGGCAACAACCCAGACGCCCACGGCTGGATCGTCGATGCCCTGCGGCGGCAGCCGGGCGTGGTCGTCCTGCACGACTTCGTCCTCCACCACCTCGTCGCCGGGCTGACGATCGGGCGGCGTGACGGCCACGGCTATCTCGACGCGATGGAGCGCGAGGGCGGCGTCGTCGGCCGCCTGCTCGCGCACGGCGTCCTCGACAAGCGGATTCCGCCGCTTTGGGAGAGCCGGCCGCAGGAGTTCCACCTGGCCGGCGAGGTGCTCGGGCTCGCGACCGGCCTGATCGTCCACTCCCACCACGTCGAGGATCGCGCGCGCGAGGCAGGGTTTGAGGGGCCGATCTGGCGCGTCCCTCACCCCGCCTGGCCCGTGCCCGAGCTGAGAGTTGGTGGCTCTGAGCCACAAGGTTCGCCGCTCGTCGGCTCGTTCGGAAACCTGAACTCGAGCAAGCGGATCCCGCAGCTCCTGGAGGCGTTCGCCCGTTTGCGGCGCGACCGGCCAGAGGCGAGGCTCCTGCTCGTCGGTGCGGTCTCCCCCGGCTTCGACCTCGACCGGCGGCTGCAGCGGCTCGGGCTTTCGAGCGACGGGATCCTCCGCGAGGGCTACATCGACGAGCCGCGGCTCTGGTCGCTGATGGCCGCCTGCGACGTCTGCGTCAACCTCCGCGCGCCGACGATGGGCGAGACCTCAGGCAGCGTGATCCGCCAGCTCTCGCTCGGGAAGCCGGTCGTCGTCAGCGACGTCGGCTGGTTCTCGGAGCTACCGGACGAGGTCGCGCTCAAGATCCCTGTTGGCGCGGGTGAGGCCGAGACGCTGCACGCCGCGCTCGAGCTGCTCGCGGCCGACGAGTCCGTGCGTTCGGCCATGTCGCGGGCGGCGCTCGAGCTCGCCCGGCGCGAGCACGACCTCGAGCACGTTGCGGAGCGCTACAGCTCAGCGCTCGAGCAGACGGCTGGAGGCGAGGCGGTGGCGAACGCGGTGCTCGGGGAGGTCGCGGCAGCAGCGAGCGGCGTCGGGATCGAGCCGGGCTCGCCGGAGGCAAGCGAGCTCGCGCGACGGCTAGCCGAGGTCCAGCTTGGTCGATAGGTTGGGCCGCGTCCCTACCTGGGCGTGGCTCGCAGGCATCGTCGCCGGCTCGATCGTCTTTCGCGCCTGGCTCGGGAGCCGGATGCCCGCCCCGTTCATTTTCACCGACGAGCTCCAGTATCAGGAGAACGCGCGCAGCCTCGCGGCCGGCGAAGGGATCGAGGTTCGGGGCGAGCCGTACGGGATCGTCAGCGTCCTCTACCCGTTGCTGCTCGCACCTGCCTACCTGCTCTTCGACTCGCTTCCGGACGCGTACGCGGCAGCGCGGGCGATCAACGCGGTCGTGATGTCGCTCGCCGCGATTCCGGCCTTCCTGCTCGCGCGCCGGGTGCTCCCTCCGGCGCTGTCGCTCGTCGCAGCGCTGCTCGCTGTGGCGCTGCCGTCGCTCGCCTACACGGGGACCCTGATGTCGGAGAACGCCTTCTATCCGGCCTTTCTCCTCGCCGCCTGGGCGCTCTTGCGCGCGCTCGAGACGCCGAGCCTGGCGCGGCAGGCCGTCGTTTTGGCTGCGTGCGGCGTAGCCGTGCTCGTGCGCGTGCAGGCGCTGGCAATCGTCCTGGCCGCGCTGACCGCGCCCCTCCTCCTCCGCGCGATCGCGCGGCGGCCGCTGCGCCCGTTCCTGCCCCTCTACGGGGTCGTCGCCGGCGGCGCCGTGCTCGTTCTCGCCGCGCAGCTCGCTCGCGGCGCCTCCTTGAACGACCTCTTCGGCGCCTACGCCGTCGTCGGCGAGGGTGGCTACGACGTGGTCGAGGTGTTGAAGTTCCTCTTCTGGCACGTCGCCGAGCTCGATCTCTACGTCGGCGTCTTTCCCGTCGCGGCTTTCGTCCTCCTCGGAGCCCGCGCGCGCTCGCTCGATGCAGGGGCGCAGGAGCTCGTCGTCGCGACCACTGCACTCGCCGCCTGGACGCTGCTCGTCGTCGCCGCCTTCGCCTCCCGTTTCGCCGGCGCGATCGAGGAGCGGAACATGTTCGTCGTCGCGCCACTGCTGCTGATCGCCCTGCTCGTCTGGATCGATCGGGGAGCACGTAGACCCACCGTTCCCGCGGTGGTCGCCGCCGTCGTGGCCGGAGTGCTACCGGCATTGATCCCCTACGAGCGCTTCCTCCAGCTCAAGGTGCGCTCGGACACGCTGATGATCGTCCCGCTCTGGAACGTGCAGGACTCGGTCACGTTGCCGCGGCTCGACGACGTCGTGCTCGTCGCCGGGCTCGCCGCCGGCGCGCTCTTCCTGCTCGTGCCGCGCCGTTACACGCTCGTGCTGCCGGCCCTCGTCCTCGGCTACTTCACGCTCGCGATCCAGCCGATCCACGCCGGTCCGCATGGGATCGAGCGCGCCGCCGCGGACGCGCTCTCCGAGGGGATTCGGGTTCCGCACCGCGACTGGATCGACCGGAGCGTGCCGGACGGCGCCCGGGTCGCCGTGCTCTGGACGGGGCGCACGCACCGCTTCACCGTCCATCAGAACGAGCTCTTCAGCCGCAGCGTCGGGCCGGTCTATACGCTCGGCGGGCCGATGCCGGGCGGGCTTCCGGAGACCGCTGTACTCGTAGACGATCGCACGGGAGAGGTGCGGCGCCCCGACGGCACGGTCGTCGACTCCGAGTTCGCGCTGACGGACGGCTCCGTCGCGCTCGCCGGCGAGCCGCTCGCACGCGACGAGCGGCTCGGGCT
>JACCRW010000351.1 GCA_013813345.1 Actinomycetota bacterium | reverse complement strand
GGCCCGAGCGGGACCGCGGCCGTCAGGCTCGTGTCAGCGGCGGCTGACGCGCTCGCAGCCGGTCGTGCGATCCAGCCGGTCGACGATCGCCGTGTCGCGGCCGGAGCCGCAGCTCACGTTCTCGCGGACGCCATCGCGCGCGTTGATCGTGTCGTTGCCGATCCCACCGGAGACCCGGTCGGCGCCGGGGCCGCCGGTGATCCGGTCGTTGCCCTGACCGCCGATCAGCAGGTCGTTGCCGGCCCCGCCCGAGAGCGAGTCGTTGCCGACGCCTCCGTCGAGGAGGTCGTTGCCGGCGCCGCCGACCAGGCTGTCCGAGCCCTCGCTGCCAAAGCCGCGGTCCGAGCCCGAGCCTCCGTCGAGGCGATCGGCGCCGGGGCCGCCGGTGAGCCGGTCGACTCCGTCGCCGCCCGCGAGCCGATCGGAGCCGGAGCCGCCCTCGAGGCAGTCCGAGCCAGCGAGGCCGGTGATCGCGTCGTTCCCCTCGAGACCGAAGATCCGGTCGCCGAACGCGGTCCCGCGGAGCACGTCGTTCCGGGCCGTGCCCACCTGCCGGTTGGCGCAGGCGCCGGGGGCCGGGGTGGGAGGCGGCGGAGGCGGCGGCGGCGTCGTGCCGGGGGCGGTTCCCCGATAGACGAAGAGGCCCTTCTGGCTGCCGAACTGGACGAAGCCGCGCGAAAGCGACGGCTGGCCCATCCCGGAGTTGTCGAGCCGCTCCGTCGCAGGATCGAAGCTCGGGCCGTCCGGCCCGGTGTTTCCGCTGTTGCCGGCGTTCTCGGCGAACGACGCCGACGGCACGGGCTGCGCGTCGGCCAGCCTCAGGATGAGCTGGCGGCCCTCGTCCGTGGTGACATAGACGAGCTCACCGGACGCAGCCGCGGTCGTCTGGCCGAAACCGGTCGATCCCGGCTCCAGATCGCTCTCGCGGTCGAAGGTGCCGGCGCGGCCGAGCGCGGCCGTGTCCAGCAGGAACACGTTCCGCCCGGTTGTGACGATCACCTTGCCGGGCGTCAGACCGCCTGCGCCGGCCTCCTGCGTCGTCGCGAGAGCGGGTGCAGGCGCGCCGGGAAGCGCCTCGCTCGTGGCCGTCATCGTCAGCGTCGTCTGGCTCCCGCCCTGCTGCCGGAGCGCGTAGACGGTGGTCGTCGCACCGGTTGCGGCGGCGACGTAGATGACGGGCGCCGTCGTCACGTCGGTACCTGGGCTCGGCGTCGTCCCCGTCGGCTGCACGGGGATGCTCGGCGTCTGGACGCTCCCGCCGAGGGCGGCCGAGGCGGGGCCGGCAGCGAGATCGGCCACGGCGTACGACTCGAGCCGGTTGTCGGGCGCACCGGTGCCGACGAGCACGTACGCGGTCGGCGCGGCCGCGCTCCCTGCCAGGAACGCGAGCGTGGGGCTCGCCTGCGGATCCGCGTCGATGTCGCCCGTCGTCGTCGAGGCAGCGAGCTCGGTGGTGCTCGTGGCTCCGCCGATCGTGGCCGCGGTCGCGCCTGCGTTGCCGATCGCGACCTTGAACAGCGCCTGCGTCGTCCCGCTCGTCGCGACGAAGAAGAGGGAGCGGTCGCCGTTCGCGCCCGGACCGGTGAGGAGGATCGAGGACGCGAGCGAGTAGCCGTTCGTACCCGAGACGGCGACGTCCTTGACGAGCGTCCCGGAGTCCTCGGCGATCTGGGCGATCGCAATATCGCCGCTCGTGCTCTGGTCGTCGTCGTTGTGGACGGCGAAGACCTGTCCGAGACCGGTCGCGCTGGACGTCTCGCCGAAGCTGACGCTGGCGGGGGCCGGTGCGGCAGCGCCGGGGCCGAACACATCCGCGTCTGCATTGCCGTTGTCGATCAGCACGCCGAGCTCGCTACCTCCGACCGCAGCGCCCGTGGCCAGGATCCGCAGGTGCACTCGCCCGTTGTTACTCGCGGCCGAGCCGGCCATCACCTCGGGCGGATCGACGGTTCCGTAGATCACGCGCTGCGTGTCCGGCATCCCGGCGCTCGTGAGGATCGACGTCTTCACGAAGTCGTCGGTGGGCGTGAGCTTCGAGTACGCGAACTGGATGGGCACGCCGGCTTCCTCGACCGGCTGGTAACCCGACCGGCCCGGATCGCCGCCGAAGAACGGCCAGTGGACGGCAAGGGCGCCGCCCGCGAGCGTCAAGGCCGTGAGCGCGGCCGTGAGTGTGACGGTGCCGAGGCCGAAGAGTGAACGTCGTCTGCGCATGAGTGATCTCCCTGGACGAAAGCTGGTGCAAGGAGCGTGTCCCGCGCGGCAGGCCGCAAACGGCCCACCCCAAGACTAGGATTCGTTCACGGCTCGCGGAGGTACGCCTCGAGCAGCACGTCGTCGCCGACCTGGCTCGTGGTCAGTCGGGAGAGCGGGCGCGGCGCGTCGAGGCGGTCGAGGAGCCCTGGCCCCTCGCCGACCAGGGTCGCTGCGACGAAGAGCAGCAGCTTGTCGACGAGATCCGCGCGGAGGAAGGCGCCGGCCAGAGTTGGGCCGCCCTCGAGGAGGAGCGACTGGACGCCGTCGGCGGCGAGCGAGCGCAGCTCTTCCTCCAGCGGTCCCGAGCGCAGCTCGAGCTCCGAGCTCGCCGGCAGTGGCCCGTTGCCGAAGGCGAGCCGGCGAGGCTGTTGGGTCGCGGAGACGTCTCGCGCGTCGAGACGCGGATTCTCGAGCCGGACCGTGCCCATTCCGACCGCGACGGCATCCGAGGCGGCGCGCAGCTCGTGGACGAGCCGGCGCGAGGATTCGCCCGAGACCCAACGCGAGCCGGGCACCGTCACGCGGCCGTCGAGGGTGGCGGCGACCTTGTAGGTGACGAACGGACGGCCGCTCGCGACCCAGCGGCGCCAGGCCTCGTTCGAGCGCCGAGCCTCCCAGGAGTCGACGAGCTCGACCTCGACTCCCGCCGCGCGCAGCCGCTCCAGACCACCGGCGGCGAGCGGATTCGGATCGAGCGAGCCTGCGACGACCTTTGTCACACCGGCAGCGACGATCGCCTCGGTGCACGGCGGCGTCGAGCCATGATGCGCGCACGGCTCCATCGTCACGTAGAGCGTGGCGCCGCGCGCCCGGTCGCGGGCGGCTGCGAGCGCGACGATCTCGCCGTGGCGGCCGCGCTCCTCGGTTGCGCCTTCCCCGACGATCCGGCCGCCCGCCACGAGGACGGCTCCCACGGTGGGCTTCGGATGCGCCCGTCCGGCTGCAGTGACGGCGACCTCGATCGCTCGCTGAAGGCTCATCCGAGCGCTTGGACGAGCCGCCGGTACGCCTGCGGCAGATCCGCGTTCGCAAAGATGCCGCTGCCGACGACGAGCAGGTCGGCTCCGGCGGCGCGGACGCGGTGGGCGTTGCCCTCGTTGACGCCGCCGTCGACCTGGACGAAGCAGTCAACGAGCGAGCGCAGGCGCTCGATCCGCGCGTAGGCATCGTCCATCAGCTCCTGGCCCGAGTAACCGGGAACGATCGACATGCAGAGGCAGAGGTCGGCGCCCTGGGTTGCGGTCGCTGCGGCCTCTTCCACGGTCGTGCCGGGATTGAACGCGATCCCGACTCCGAGTCCGTGCTCCCTTGCCTGCGCGATCACGGCGCCGGCGTCCGCCACCGCCTCGACGTGGAAGGTGACGCTGTCGCCGCCGGACTCGGCGAGCTCCGGGAAGTGATGGACGGGGTCGTCGACCATCAGGTGGCAGTCGATCACGCCGCCGCGCTCGTGGATCAGCGGCGCGATCGAGCGGAGAACGACAGGCCCGATCGTCACCGGCGGGACGAAGTGCCCGTCGCCGACGTCGAAGTGGAAGATCCGCGCGCCCGCGTCCAGCAGCGTCTCGATCTGGCTCCCGAGATTCGCGAAGTCGGCCGCGTAGAGCGACGGCTCGATCTCGGCCGTCCGCACCCAGTCCCGCCACGCCATCACGGAATCCTAAGTCGGGCGATGAAGAAGCCGCTCGTGTCGTGGCGGTGCGGGTACGTCTGCAGGAACTCGGGACGGCGAGGGTGGCGGTACTGCGGCCACTCCCCGATCGGCTCGACGCGAAGGCCGGACGCATCGACGACCGCCTCCGACTCGTCGGCGTTGATCGTGCAGACCGAGTAGGTGACCGTGCCGCCGGGGCGCACGCGCTCTGCGGCTGCGAGCAGGAGCTCGAGCTGGAGCTCGGGGAGCGGCTGGGCGCGCCAGCGGAGATCCGGCCGCGCAGCGAGAACGCCGAGGCCGGAGCACGGCGCGTCCACGAGCGCGAGGTCGAAATCGGTCAGGTCGGCAGGGAGCGCCCGACCGTCCGCGTGCAGGACGCGCACATTGTCCGCGCCGAGCCGGCGGACGTTCTCGACGAGCTCGCCCGCGCGGGCCTCGTTCACCTCGACCGCGACGACCTCGCCGGCGAGCATTGTCGCCTTGCCGCCCGGCGCGGCGCAGAGGTCGAGCACGCGCTCGCCTGGCCGAGAGCCGACACAGAGGCCGGCGAGCTGCGAGCCGAGGCTCTGCGGCCAGACCTCGCCGCGCGCGAATGCCTCGCCGTCCAGCCTCTCGACGCGGTAGGCCCCTGGAATGTCCGTTTCGGCCCCGTCCGGGCTTTGACCCCGGACGTGTCTCACAACGACAGGTGGAGCCTCGTTCTGGGCACGCATCAGGGCCAGCGCCTCCTCCTCGCCGAGATCGCGGCGCCAGAGCTCCCAGATCCAATCCGGATAGGAGTGCTTGAGCGGCCCCTCCGGCAGCGAATCGACGAGCGGCCGGATCCCCTCGCCGACGCGGCGCAGCACAGCATTCGTGAACGGCACGGCGCGCTCGAGCCGCGCCCGGCGTACGAGCTCGACCGACTCGTTCACGGCCGCATAGCGCGGCACGCCGTCGAGATAGCCGAGCTGGTAGGCGCCGAGCCGAAGTGCCGCCCGCACGGGCGGGTCGAGCTTCCGCACAGGCCGCTTGCCCAGAACCTCGATGGCGTGATCGAGCGTGCGCACGCGCTGGACGGCACCGAACGCGAGCCGCCGCGCCAGCGCGACGTCGCGGTCGTCGAGGCCCTCCGAGGCCGAGCGCAGCGCCCGATCGGCGTAGGCGTCGTCCTCGAAGACCCGGCGCAGGACCTCGTAGGCCGCCTTCCGCGCGGGCGCGATCACCGGAGCCCGCGGACGAACTCGTCGTAGCCCATCCGGCGCTTCCCCTCGGGCTGCACCTCGATGGGCATCAGCGCGCCGGCCTCGAGCCGTGCGCGCCAGATCGTGACGCGGCGGCCGTCGAGGTCGCCCCGGGCGCCGATATGCGGAGAGAGCGCGCGGATCCGGTTCAGGCTCTCCGCCGGTCGCGTCAGGTCGAGCTCGCGATCCGCGGGCCCGATCTTGGCCGCGTACGTCGGCTCACCCGCCTGCGGATGGAAGGTGGGCGCCGGCAGAACCTCGTCGAGCAGTTCGACCGCGAGCGCAGCCGAGCGCGAATAGACGGCTCCCGCGTCGTCCTCGACCGTGAGCGGAAAGCTGCGCTGCGCCGCGATCGGCCCCGCGTCGAGCTCGGCGACCGTCTCGTGGATCGTGACGCCCGTCTCGGTGTCGCCGGCCAGCAACGCCCGCTCGACGGGCGCGGCTCCACGCCAGCGCGGCAGGAGCGACGGGTGCACGTTGAGCCAGAGCCCCCGCTCGAGCAGGCTCGCCGGAATCAGCAGCCCGTAGGCGCAGACGACGACGGTCTCGGCGGGGAGCTCGAGTTCCACAGTCGGCCGCTCCGGCTGCAGCACTGGAATCCCGAGGCGCTCGGCGGCCACCTTCGCAGCCGGCGGCCTCGACACGCGTCCGCGGCCGGCCGGCTTGTCGGGCCGGGTCAGGAGCGCGACGACCTCGTGCCGCGCGGCCAGCCGCTCGAGCACGTCCGCGCCGAACGGCGCCGTGGCCGCGACCGCGATCCTCATGCGCCGAGGCTACTGAGTCGGCTAGATGGTTGATCGGAAAATGGCGCGCAGCCGGGGGCGATCACGACCAATCTGGGCGCCGCACTCGCGAGCCGTGCAGGCCCGAGAGC
>JACCRW010000317.1 GCA_013813345.1 Actinomycetota bacterium | reverse complement strand
CCTCCTTGACGACGTCGAAGCCACCGACGCGGGCCGTGCCAGAGGTCGGCGGCAGCAGCGTCGTCAGCATCAGCACGGTCGTCGACTTGCCGGCGCCGTTCGGGCCGAGGAAGCCGTAGATCTCGCCCGGCTCGACCCGAAGATCGATCCCGTCGACCGCCCGCGGCCCCTTCTTGAACTCGCGCACGAGCCCTTCGACGACGATCGAGTTGTCCTGCGAGGCCACGCGCCAACCCTACCGAGGCGCCCTCGAGGCGCTCGTGTTGCTCCAACACAAGCTGTCGGGAACGGCTCGGCCGCGCGGTCCCGGTGAGCGCTTGTGTTGAAACAACACTAAGTCCGTCGCCACGGCTCGAGGATCCTCCGGCCGGATGGGTCGATCACCGCGACTCCGGGCAGCGGGATCGCCTCCCACTCCGCCAACTCGACGCGCTCGTGCCGTCGCAGCCAGGCGAGGTAGAGGCTGAGGACGGTGCCGTGGGAGACGAGCGCCAGGTCGCCGGCGACCTCGGCGAGCAGACGCTCGATGCAGGTCACGATCCGGTTCGCCGCGTGATCCCGTTCCTCCCAGCCCGAGGCTTGGCTCCCGCCCAGCCAGGCGTCGACGCGGGCGACAAACGTGGCGCGGTCATCGACCGGGGCCGCAGAGCGTTCCGCCTCGCGCAGATCTTGCTCGACGCAGAGCTCGAGACCGCTGACACGCGCGATCGGCTCGGCGGTCGCCCGTGCCTTGGGCTCGGGGCTCGTCACGACGGCCTCGACGCCGTGGAACACCGCGAGCCGGGCGAGCGCCTCCGCTTCGGCTCGCCCCACGTCCGTGAGCTCCCAGCGCTGCGGCGGCAGCCTCGAATCGAGCCGAACCTGCGCTTGGCGGACGAGTACGAGCCGCCGCAAGGCCTACGCGTCCGGCGCGAGCCAGATCGTCGCGAGCGGCGGGAGCGTCAGCAACGTGGACTGCTCCTGCTCGTGGTGAGCGACGGCCTCCGTCTCGAGCCCCCAGCCGTTGCCGACGTCCGAGCCGCCGTAGAAGCGTGAGTCCGTGTTCAGCACCTCGCGCCAGCGGCCGGCGACCGGCAGGCCCAGCCGCCACTCCTCCCGCACGACCGGCGAGAGATTGCAGACGCAGACGAGCCAACCGCCGTCACCGTCTGTCCGCCCGAAGGCAAGCACGTTCTCGCCGGCGGCATTCGGCTCGAGCCAGCGGAAGCCCTCGTGCGAGAAGTCGATCTCCCAGAGCGCCGGCTCGGCCTTGTAGGCGCCGTTCAGGTCGCGAACGAGCGTCTGGATCCCGGCGTGATCCGGGTCGGCGAGCAGGTGCCAGTCGAGCGATTTCGCGGGCTCGCTCCATTCGCGCTCCTGCGCGAGCTCGCAGCCCATGAAGAGGAGCTGCTTGCCGGGATGCGCCCACATGTAGCCGTAGAGCGCGCGCAGGTTCGCGAGCTGCTGCCACCGATCGCCTGGCATCCTCCCGAGCAGCGAGCGCTTCCCGTGCACGACCTCGTCGTGCGAGAGCGGGAGCACGAAGTTCTCGTTCCACGCATAGACCAGCGAGAACGTCAGCTCGTGGTGGTGAAAGCGCCGGTGGATCGAGTCCTTCGTGAAGTACTCGAGCGTGTCGTGCATCCAGCCCATGTTCCACTTGAGCCCGAACCCAAGCCCGCCGAGGTAGGTCGGCCGCGAGACGCCGGGCCACGCCGTCGACTCCTCCGCGATCGAGACGACGCCCGGCTCGCGCTCGTGCAGCACCTCGTTCAGCTCCTTCAGGAACGAGACGGCCTCGAGGTCCTCCCGCCCGCCGAAGGCGTTCGGCACCCACTCGCCCGGCTTGCGGGAGTAGTCGAGGTAGAGCATCGAGGCGACCGCGTCGACCCGCAGGCCATCCGCGTGGAATTCGCGCACCCAGTAGAGCGCGTTCGCGAGCAGGAAGTTCCGTACCTCGTTGCGGCCGAGGTTGAAGACGAGCGTGCCCCAGTCCGGGTGGGCGCCGCGCCGCGGGTCGGCGTGCTCGTAGAGGGCCGTGCCGTCGAACTGGGCGAGCGCGAACTCGTCGCGGGGGAAGTGCGCCGGCACCCAGTCGAGGATGACGCCGATCCCGGCCTGGTGCATCGCGTCGATGAACGCGCGGAACTCGTCGGGGGATCCGAGCGTCGACTCGGTCGCGTAGAAGCCCGTCACCTGGTAGCCCCACGAGCCCGAGAACGGGTGGTGCATCACCGGCAGGAGCTCCACGTGGGTGAACTCGAGCTCCTCGCAGTAGGCGACGAGCTGCTCGGCGAGCTCCCGCCAGCCGAGCCCGAGCCGCCACGAGCCCGCATGCACCTCGTAGATCGACATCGGCCGGCGCAGCGGATCGCCGCTGCGGCGCGCCTCGAGCCAGTCCGCGTCGCCCCATTCGTGCGTCGAGGTGAAGACGACGGACGCCGATTGCGGCGGCACCTCGGCGGCGGCGGCGAACGGATCGGCCTTCAGGCGCAGGATCCCGTCCGCGCCAACCACCTCGAACTTGTACCTCGAGCCCTCGCGCGCCTCGGGCACGAGCGCGTGCCAGATCCCGGACGAGCCCTGCGGCTCGAGCGGATCGACGGTGGCATCCCAGCCGTTCCAGTCGCCGACGACGGCAACGGCTCGCGCGTTCGGCGCCCAGACCGCGAAAGAGACGCCTCCCGAAGTCACGTGCGCGCCGAGCTGCTCGTAGATCCGCTCGTGCCGGCCTTCGCCCGCCAGATGGAGATCGAGATCGCCGAGCTTCACGTTCATTCCGCCTCCAGCATCCGCAGGATCCCGGCGACGGGGAT
>JACCRW010000301.1 GCA_013813345.1 Actinomycetota bacterium | reverse complement strand
CAACACCACGAAGCCGACCGCGAACTGCCAGCCCCAGAGGAGGGCGTAGGCGCCGATCGAGACGAGCATCGAGCCGGCGACGGTGAAGAGCTTGAACTTGAAGAGCGCCACGAAGAGGAACTTGAGCTTCCAGAAGAGGAAGCCGACGGCGGCGATCGGCGCCCAGAGCTTGCGCAGGATGTCGCGCGCGGTCAGCGGCTGCTTGATCGGTGAGTAGCCGACGCGCGGCTCCTCCACCTCGCGGGGCGTGTACGGGTCGTACTGGCTCATCTGCGTCCAGGGTACTCGCAGTCCGTGTGAACCCCTGCTTACGATCCCTGGCCGACCCACTCCCCGCCGCCCTCGTAGAGCTCCTTCTTCCAGAGCGGGACCGTCTGCTTGAGCGTGTCGATTGCGTCCTTGCAGGCGGCGAGCGCGTCGGCGCGGTGCGGCGCGGAGACGGCAATCACGACGCTCGGCTCGCCGATCCCAACAGGCCCGATACGGTGATGGATCGCGATCTCACAGAGTTCGTAGCGCTCCTTCAGCTCAATCGCGAGCTCGGCCATGGCCTCCTCGGCCATCCCCTCGTAAGCCTCGTACTCGAGCCGGATCACCTTCCGACCGCGCGAGCGCTCGCGCACCGTGCCGGTGAAGGTGGCGATCGCGCCGGCACCGTCGCGGGCGACCTCGCTTACCACCACGTCGAGCGAGAGCGGCTCGGCCGAGAGCCGAAAGTCGCCACCCGAGACGGGCGGGATCACCGCGACCTCGTCTCCCTCCGCGAGGCTCGCATCGGCCGCGGCGTACGTCCTGTTGACGGCGTACAGGAGTCCGGGCGGCTCGTCACCGAGCTCGAGTGCTGGCCACACAGCCGCAACCGTCGCGCCCTCGGGCAGCTCGAGCTCGCGGTTGCCCGTCCTCGCGCGCTCGCGCAGGCCGGCGAAGAGGCGGATCGAGACCCTCACCGCACGAGCGTATCCCGGAGGGGCGGTTGCCCCGGTGCGGCTGACATGTTAGGAACGCGCCGATGGTCGTAACGCTGAGCCGGTCGAGCCTGAACGAGCAGGTCTACGAGAACCTGAAGCGACAGCTCGTCCGCCGCGAGCTCGGGCCGGGCGAGAAGGTGAGCCTGCACGAGCTCGCCGCCGACCTCGGCGTCTCCCGCAGCCCCGTCCATCACGCGCTCACCCGCCTCGTCTCGGAGGGTCTGCTCTCCGTCAAGTCGCGGCGCGGCTACTACGTGAACCCGTTGACGGCAGCCGCGCTCGTCGAGGGCTACGACGTCCGTCGCGCGCTCGAGCTGCAAGCGGCCGAGGCGGCCGTCGGCAAGGTGGCGCGATCAGGCCTCGAGCGCTTCCGCGAGCTGCTCGGGTCGACCGCAGACGCCGTTTCCCACGAGGAGTGGGACGCCGCGAACGCGGCCTTCCACGAGCACCAGGTCGATCTCGCCGGGAACGCGCTCCTCTCGCGCTTCTATCGCGAGCTCTCCGTCAACCTGATGATGCAGGTGATTCGGGGCGGCCGGCTCGAGGCGGGCTCCTACCTCGCGACCGAGCACGGCGCGATCGTGGACGCGTTCGAGGCCGGCGACCTCGCCGCGGCACAGACCGCGATCCGCGCCCACATAGACACCGGCCGCCGGATCGCGCTCGAAGCGCTGGAGCACGCCGGCGGCGCGCTCTAGCCTCAGATCGCGACGATCTCGAGCAGGCCGGCGAGCTCGGAGAAGTCGGCGGCGTTGCGCGTATACAGAGGCAATCCCGCTGCGAGAGCCGTGGCCGCGATCAGCAGGTCGAGCGTTCTCCGCCCCCGCGGCTTTCGTCCCGCAGCGACGACGTGCGCGTACACACGGCCGTAAGCCCGAGCTACGTTGACGTCGACGGGAAGCGGATCGAACGTTGCTTCTGCACGCTGCAATTGCTCCTGGCGCCGCGCGCGCTCCGACGGTTCGACGACTGCGTGTGGTCCGGCCGCAAGCTCGGCAAGCGTCACCGCGGACACGGCGAGCTGAGCCGGTAGAGCATCTCGATCGATCCCTTCGGCATCGATGACGACCGAAGTGTCCACGAGGCCGCGCGAATGGCGAGGCTCAGGCACGCGGAGTCGGGTCCTGGTCGAGGAACGCGTCGACGTCGGCGCGGAATCGCGCGTAGTCGATTCTAGGAGCGCCTGCGAAAGCAGCGACAAAGGTCGCGGAATCGACAAACCTCTGTCGGCGCACGGGCGTCAGCTCGCCGACAGGCACGCCGTTCCGGGTGACGACGAACGTTTCTCCGCGATCCAGGGCACGCATGATCTCGCCGCTTTCGTTGCGCAGCTCGCGCTGGCTGATTCGTCTCGCCATCGACGCACCGTAGCACGCGTGCGACATGCAAAACCTCTCAGCCTGTGACCGGCTCGCCCTCTCGTTCCGTCCCCCGACTCAGCCAGAGCCCCACCACGATCAGCCACACAGGCAGGAGGATGAAGCCGAAGAAGCCGACCGGGGTCAGAAGCGAGGCGCCGATCACGATCGTCGCCCACGAGAGCGAGGTCGGCAGCATTCGATTGCGACACGCGCCGAGACCGGTTGCGAGCAGCATGGCCGCGAAGGCTGCATTCCACCCGAGCCAGTCGTAGGAGTGGAGCTGGTTGAGCGTGTAGACGGCCTGCCGCTCGCCCTCGTGCGCCGCATTCGTCATCGCGGCTTCGAGCATGCCGACGAGCGCAAAGGTCACAGCCGCGAGCAGCGCTCCGCCGAAGGCGACCATGCCGTGGCCGGAGCCACCACCCCCGTGCTCGAGGCGACGCCGCAGGCCGGTGCCGAAGAAGAGCAACAGGAATGCCATCAAGGGCGTGAGCAGGAGCGCGATGATCTGGTGTTGGCCTCTGTTGTCCTGCCAGTAGGCGAAGGTCTCGGCAACGGCACTCTCGCTTGGCGGATCGTTCCGCAGCAGGATCAGCCCGGTGAGGAAGAGGAGCCCTGCCAGCACTCCTGCAAGCGGCAGGAAGCGATCGAACCGGTTGGACTCCACGTCGTTCCTCTCTGTCGGGGTCAGTTTCCAACCTAGGACGGTGTCCATTCCCGCTCGTCGTGACAGGCACTGAGTTGACCTCAGTGCCTATACGGGGATCTCAGACCGCGGACGCGCGGAGGTAGGTCAGCACCGCGAGGACGCGTCGGTGATCGTCCCCGCTGATCGGGAGGCCGAGCTTGCCGAGAATGGAGCGGACGTGCGTCTCGACGGTTCTCTCCGTCAGCCAGAGCCGCTTCGCGATCGCGGAGTTCGTGCGTCCCTCGGCCATCAACCCGAGCACCTCCTGCTCGCGCGGGGTCAACTCGCCGAGCGCGTCCTCCTGCCTCGGCGAGACGAGCGTGGCGACGACCGCAGGATCGAGCGCCGATCCCCCCTCGCTCACACGTCGAGCGGCGTCGAGGAAGTCGTCGACGTCGAGCACGCGGTGCTTGAGCAGGTAGCCGAAGCCGCCGCCGCTCGCGACCAGCTCGAGCGCATGGCGGGTCTCGACATGTTGCGAGAGGACGAGGACGGCGGTACCCGGGTGCCCTCGCCGAATCTCGGCGGCCGCCCGCATGCCCTCGTCGCTGTAGTCCGGCGGCATGCGAACGTCGACGACGGCGAGGTCGGGCTCGTGCTCGGCGACAACTGCCAGCAGCGCCTCAGCATCCCCCACCCGCGCGACGACTTCGTGCCCGGCATCCTCGAGGAGCCCGGCGAGCCCCTCGCGGAGCAGGACGGTGTCCTCGGCGATCACGATCCGCATGGAAGCTCCGCCTCGATCCGCGTGCCGGCGCCCCGAGGGCTGTGGATGCGGAGCGTGCCGCCCTGGGCCTCGACGCGGTCGGTCAGGCCGCTGAGCCCGGTTCCGGTGGCGCGGGTCGCACCGCCGCGGCCGTCATCCGCGACGACGAGCCGCAGAGCCCCGTCCGCGACCACCGCGTCGACGCGGACGTGCGACGGCTCCCCGTGCTTGACGGCGTTCGTGACCGCTTCGCAGACGACGAAGTAGGCGGCCGCCTCGACCTCCGCGGGAAGCCGTTCGCCGGTGGCTTCCACGTCGACCCGCACGGGAGCAGCGCGCGCGAGGTCGGCCAGCGCAGCAGCGAGCCCTTCGTCGAGGCGTGGCGGCCGCACGCCGGCGGCGATCGTGCGGAGATCGTCGATCGCAAGCCCGATCTCCTCGACGGCCGAGTCGAGCGCGGGTCCGAGAATCCGCGCCTCTCGCGGGAGCGACCGCTGGAGGCGTCGCAGAACGATCCCGAGCGTCACAAGCCGCTGTTGGGCGCCGTCGTGAAGATCGCGCTCGAGCCGGCGGCGCTCCTCGTAGCCGGCGCGTACGACGCGCGCTCGTGATTCCTCCACCTCTGCGAGCTGGAGCCGCACGCCGACTCTGAGGCGGGCGATCTCGATTGCGAGGCTCGAAGCGGCGAGAACGCTGCGGAGCAGGTCGGGACGCTCGAGCAGGGAGGGCGCGTGCCGGAGCAGCCCGATCTCCTGCCCTCGGTGCGTCACCGTCGTCACAGAGCGATCGTCGGCGCTCGGCTCAACCACCGTGCCGAGACTGTCGGCATAGGCGTCGCTCGCGGGTAGCCGGAAGAGCAGCTCAGCGCTTCGGTCACGCAGGGCCGCGGCGAGCGTCTCGCCGATGTCCTCTGGCTCGCTCCGCCCCTCGCGGACGTCCTCGACGAACGCACGCACGCGCCGCAGAGCCTCGTAGCGGGGGCGATCGAAGCGCCAATCGACCGCGGCCTGCACTCGACTCCGCAGCCGCCCGAACGCGATCGCGACGACGAGCATGGCGAGAGCCGTCGCCCAGGTCGAGCCCCGGCCCAGAGCGACGCCGGCGAGGAGCGAGACGGAGGCGTAGACGAGGCCGAGTGCCGCGGTCAAGAACGCGTACACCAGCGTGCGGTTGAGGAGCCGATCGATCTCGTACAGCCGGTAGCGCATCACTGCGACGCCGACCGCGATCGCCACCGCCGCCTCCATCCCGAGCAGGAAGCCGACCACGGCGTCGCCGGATTCGCCGAGCGCGAGGAAGACGACGACTCCCAAGGGGATCAGCAGGGCGGCGTAGGCGAGCCAGAGGAGCTGCAGCCGCTCGATCCCCGCGGAGCGCCTGTAGCGAATCCGCACCGCCGCTGCGCCGACGACGAGGCTCGCGAAGACAGCCAGCCAGGCCACGGGCCTCACGAGGCCGAGCGTGTCGGGCAGGCGCAACGGGACCGGATTCGGCGCGTCCGAGAACGGCGCCTCGAGCTGTTCCGCCACCACCAGCACGAACATCAGGAGGGCCATCGAGCCGGCCGCGAAGAGCGCGAACGGGCGCCACCGCCGAGACGGCAGTCGGCCGTCTGGAAAGACGAACGCGATCGCGAGCGGCCAGGCGAAGAAGACCGGCCACAGCGATGAGACAAGCGCCGCCCACGAGCCACCCGGAAGCGAGCCTGGATGCGCCTCGAGCGCCACCCAGGCATACGGGGTTGCGGCCAACACGACGCCAAGCGAGAGAGCGCCGGCGACGAGAACCCAGCCGATCGCGTTGCGAGGCCGCCGTGCGGCGATCAAAGCCCCCACCGCGGCGGGCGCCGCGACCGCTCCCAGGAGCCAGGGGTAGAGCCAGACGTTGCCGACCTCCTCGACGTCCTGCCCGGCGGCGATCCGGTCGAGCACCAGCCCTCCTGCGATCAGCGCCACGGCGAGAAGCGCGAGACCCCAGGCATCCAGACGCAGCGCAGTCCGCACGGGCTCATTGTCGTACAAGCGGCGTCCGTCCGACCACCGTGCTGGCACCGAACTCGCTCCCGTGCCCCAACGCCTACGATTGCCGCGATGGCTCGCACGGAATCAGGGCGCGAGACCGAGTCCGGGATCGAACTCGAGCCCGTCTACGGCGAGGGCGAGCAGCCGGGCGAGTTTCCCTACACGCGTGGCCCCTATCCCGACATGTATCGGGGCCGTCCGTGGACGATCCGGCAGTACGCGGGCTTCGCGTCGGCGGAGGAGACGAACGAGCGCTTCCGCTACCTGCTCGAGCGCGGCCAGACCGGGCTCTCCGTCGCCTTCGACCTGCCGACCCAGCTCGGCTACGACTCGGACGACCCGCACGCCGCCGGTGAGGTGGGGCGCACGGGCGTCGCGATCGACTCGCTCGAGGACATGCGGATCCTCTTCGACGCGATCCCGCTCGGCGAGGTCTCGACCTCGATGACGATCAACGCTCCCGCCTCCCTCCTGCTCCTACTCTACGAGCTGGTCGCGGAGGAGCAGGGCGTGCCGGGAGCCGCGCTCCGCGGAACCGTCCAGAACGACATCCTCAAGG
>JACCRW010000298.1 GCA_013813345.1 Actinomycetota bacterium | reverse complement strand
GCGTGCGCGATCAGCTCCGCGTCCTGGATCGTGGCGCCTTTGATCGACTCGCCGCCCTTCGACTGGATCATCGTGCGTGGGATCGCGTTCAGGCAGCGGCTCTCGAGGTCGCAGAAGAGGTCGACGGAGAACTCCTCGCCGCGGCAGCACTCCTGGACAAACGAGGCGACGGTCGTGTAGCCGAGGAAGAAGTCGAGCTCGGCGCGGTCGTGGGCGCGGTAGATGTGGCGGGAGCCGAAACCCTCGCGCACCTTGACGAGCAGCGGCCAGCGCACGTCGTCGGGTACGTCTTCCGGGAGCCAGCTCCGCGGACTCGGGATCCCGTGGCGCTCGAAGAAGGCGTGGGCGAGGTACTTGTCGCCCATCGTCTCGCAGACCTCCGGTTCCGGAACGAGGGCCAGGGCCGGCGCGAGCGCTTCGCGCGAGCGCGCGAGCAGGAGCTGGTCGAGGTCGGTGAGGGGGACGATCAGCTTCACGTCGTACTCCTCGACGAGAGCCGCGAGCGCGGGCACGTACTCGGCGTCGTCAACCCGCGGCACGAGCTCGTAGTGATCCGCGTGCCAGAGCGCGGGCGCGAGCGGGTCGAGGTCGGTCGCGATCGTCGTCGCTCCCGCCCGCCCGAAGGCCGAGACGATATCGACGCGCTGGCCGGCGCAGGTGAAGAGGACGGCCGTCACGGTGCGCAGGTTATCCCGCTGCACTTAGAACTCGAATCAAAATGAAGCCGTGTGTCGCCGGAACGCGCCGGGCGGCACGCTGCGTCGTCCTCAGTCGCCCCGATATGCCCGCATATCGAGGCTCCCTGCGTCCTAGCAGCGCACTCGCCCGCCACGCCCCGACGGCGAAGCTCCATTCTGATTCGAGTTCTTTAGAGTCGACGCGTGCCCTCGTTGCCGGCCACGACGACCCGCGTGCTGGAAGAGGTGCGGTCGGCCGGGCTCGACCTGTCTCGCGTTCCCGGGAGCTCGGCGAAGATCCGCCTGATCCTCGATCTCCGCGCGCAGCTGGGGGAGACGGGAGCGCTCCGTGTCGTCGATGTCGGCTGCGGCGGGCTGAGCCAGCCGCTCAACGTCTGGGAGCCCCTCGTTCCCTTCGCCGACAGGCTGACGGTCGTTGGAGTCGACATCGACCATCTCGAGCCGACGCGTCGGCGGGCGGAGGAGCTCGGCTTCCCGATGACGCTTCAGCGGGCGAGTGTGCTCGACCTGATCGAGACGTTCGGGCCGGCTTCGTTCGACGCCGTCGTGAGCACGCAGGTGCTCGAGCACGTACCCGACTGGGTCGAGGCGCTGCGCCAGATGCACGGCGTCCTACGGACGGACGGACGCCTCTTCCTCACCTGCGACTCGGGTGACTTGGGGCGAGGGAGGGCGAATCGGGGCTGGCTCGCGGGGAAGCGCGCCTACGCTCGCCTGGCCGCACGGGCTCCGGCGGTCGGACGGGCTCTCCGGCCGCTTGCAAGCGGCGAGTGGGAGCGGGGACAGCGGCTCGACGAAGTCGGCGCCGGCGCGCGGTCGGTCGGTCTCGAGGTGGAACTGCTCGAGCGATACGCGCTGCGCGACCTCAAGGACGTCCGCGGCGACTCGGGAGCCCGCCTGCTGGCGCTCGCCTTCGAGGAGGCGCTGCGCGAGGAAGCCGACACCGCAGCGTTCGCCCACCTCTACCGCATCCTCTACCTCCGCGCGCGCCGACCCTGAGGGCTCAGCCGCGCCAGCCGCCGGTCTCGCCCTTGTAGGTGCCGCCGAAGAGGGCGAGCGGCGTGCGGAGCAGGATCAGGAGGTCGGTCTTCCAGCTTCGGTGGTCGACGTACCAGAGGTCGAGCTCGATCCGCTTCTCCCAGGGCAGCGTCGCCCGGCCGTGGATCTGAGCCCAGCCGGTGATTCCAGGCCGCACCTCGAGCCGGCGGCGCTGGCGCTCGTCGTACTGCTCGACCTGGTAGCGCAATGTCGGGCGGGGGCCGATCAGGCTCATCTCGCCGCGGACGACGTTCCAGAGCTGCGGCAGCTCGTCGAGTGAGCTGCGGCGCAGAAAACGGCCAATCCGGGTGATCCGGGAATCGCCGGCAGCGACCGCGAGGCCCGTGCCCTGCCGCTCAGCGCCGACGATCATCGTGCGGAGCTTCAGCAGCTCGAAGTCCGCGCCGTCGCGGCCGACGCGAGCCTGCCTGTAGAGGATAGGTCCGCGGTCGTCGAGCTTGACGGCGAGCGCGGAGGCGGCGAGGAGCGGGCTCGTGAGCACGAGGCCGGCGCCGGCGATCGCTACGTCGAGGCCGCGATTCACGTGCCGACGCGCCGCATCGGCTGGCCGGTGACCTCGGCGATCAGCTCGAAGTGGCGGTCGCAGTGCCAGAGCTCGGCGTCGACCGACTCGGCGGCCGCCGCGGCGAGCAGATCGACGGGGGAGGGGCCGCGGTGATAGCCGCGCCACGAGAGCCGAACCTGAACATCACGGGCGCGTCGTTCCAGTCTCGGTCCCAGGGGAACCTTCCGAAGTGCGTCGTATCGTCGTGCCTGCCGGATGACCTCCCGAGCGTCCCGGACACCACGCAAGAGCTCCAGTATCACGGGTTCGATGACCACCACCCTATGTTCCTCAATCGCATCGCCTAACGGCTCGGAGACGGCGGGGCGCAACCTGCGCGCCCAGACGCTGGCGTCCACGAGGACGAGAGTCACGACGTGCGTTGGCGGCGCTCGATCGGCGAGAAAAGCTCGTCCAGCCCATCGAGAGCGCCGATCGGCAGCTTCGGCCGGCGCAGCTCCTCGTACTCCTCCTGCGTCGGCACCGGGAGCGTGCCGTTGCGAACCTGCTCCGCGAGCTGCCGACGCAACTCGACGTTGACGATCTCGCGCAGAGCGCCGTTTACTGTGTCCTTGAGCGACTTGGTACCGAGGATCTCGGCGGCCTCCTCGGCAAGCTTGCGATCGACATCGACGGTTGTCTTCATGCAGTCAGGATATCCGATTGACACCGCGTTGTATATCCGCTCTTCGGGTCGCGTCCCCTTCGTCCCGCGGCGGCGTCCACGTCGCGGGCACGCCCCGGCGGAGATAGTTCCAGAGCGCGACGAGCGTCGCCCAGGTGACGAGGACGTAGTAGCGGGCGATCCCTACGCCGACCGCGGCGGCTGCAAGCAGGAGGATCTGGCCCGCGAGCACAGCCCGGAAGAGCCAGCCCTCGCCAACGAGCGCGATGGATGTCCCCAGCAGGACGACGTGGAGGATCCCGCTCCCATAGCGGAGGACGCGATGCGAAAGCACCTCGACGAGGTACCCAAGCGGGAGCCGCCGGAGCATCGAGCCTCGCAGCGTGATCTCCCAGCAGTGCTCGAACATCCGCACCTTGCGCCGGTACTCGGTCTCGTTCGTCGCCGTCGGCTTCTCGAATGCGCGCGCGGCCGGCTCGTAGATTGCGCGGCGCCCCGCCTGCACCATCCGGTAGGGCAGGGAGAGGTCGTGACCCCATTTCGAGTCGACCTCGACATAGTCCGAGCGGCGAACGGCATAGATCGAGCCGTTGCCGCCGGTGATCGAGCCGAGCCGCGACTCGGCGGCGCGCTGACGGAGCTCGTAGCGCCAGTAGACGCCCTCGCGGTTCGAGCCGTCCGCCGTCTCGAGCACGAGCCTGCCGCAGGCATACGCGACCTCGGGATCGGCGAAGTTGCGGACGAGGAGTCGGAGCGCGTCCGGTTCCCAGGTCGCGTTCGCGTCGGAGAAGGCGAGGATCTCGCTTTCCGTCTCCCGCGCGGCGCGGTTCTGGGCTGAGACCTTGCCGCCGCGCTCGTTCACGAGCAGCCTCACGCGCGGCGCGAACCGCTCGACGAGCTCGTGGGTTCGATCGGTCGACGCATCCGAGGCGACGACGAGCTCGACCTTCTCGGCGGGATAGTCGAGCGCGAGAAGGTTCTCGAGCCGGCGCTCGATCACCGTTTCCTCGTTGTGCGCCGCGACGATCACGGTCACCGATGGCTCGATCGGCTCGACTCGCACCCGCCGCGGCCGCACGCGCGCCAGCAGCGCCGCCGCGAGCGGATACGCGGCGTGCGTCCAGACGAGGGCGCCGCCCGAGAGCCAGAACACAGCCTTGACGGCGATCATGCGACGAGCTCTTCCAGCACCGCGCGGTAGCGGCCAATCGCGACGGAGCGGTCGGCCTCCTCGACCACGTAGGCGCGGCCGCGGGCGCCTAGCTCGTCCAGCTCGTCGCGCCGCGTCCGGAGGTCGCGGATCGCATCTGCGAGGAGCTCCGGTCGGCCGGGAGGGATCACGACTCCGCAGCCCACGCTCTGCACGACCTGAGCCGTCTCGCTCTCGGGGTCGGCGGCCACGATCACCGGCCGGCCGGCCGAGAGGATCCCGTAGAGCCGGCTCGGGACGACGTAGCCCGAGAGGCCGCTACCGAGCCCGACAACGTGGACGTCGGCGCTCGAGAGCGACTGCGGCAGCGCCGTGCGCGGCTGGTAGGGGAGGAAGTGGACGGCATCGGTCTCGAGCCGCTTCGCGAGCGCCACGAGCTCCTCGTGCCGGGCGCCGAAGCCGACGATCAGGATCCTCAGATCCTCGAGGTCGCGCAGGAAGGTGGCCGAGCGGACGAGGCTGTCGAGGTTCTGCGCGTGGCCGACGTTGCCCGAGTGCATGACGACGAACGAGTCGCGGAGCCGCCGCTTCCGCGCCCAGGCGTTGTCGCGCGGCTGCGGCGTGATCGCGTTCGTGTCGACCCAGTTCGGGATCACCGTCAGTCGCTCCGGCGGCGCTCCCTTCTGCTCGAGCCTGCGTCTCATCGTCTCGCCGATCGCCACGATCCCGTCGGCACGCTTCAGGTAGATGCCGATCAGGCCCCGGAGCACCCCGATCAGGACAGGGTTCTCCAGCCGCTTCAGCTCGAGCGCGATCTCGGGAAAGACGTCCTCGCTGATCACGAGCAGGGGGGCGCGGAAGCGGCGCGCGACGACGAGCGCGATGTCGCCGACCATCGGTGGATCGGTCATGCAGAGAACGACGTCCGGTCGGGCGCCGCGCAGCGCCTGGATGAGGGCTCGGCTGAGATAGGTGAGGTAGTTGGTGGCTCGCGCGGCCAGCTTCGAGCGCTCGAAGGAGGTCGAGGGAACGCGGAAGATCTCGACGCGGTTGCGCACGGCGCGCCGTGGCTCCTCCTCGTGGCCGTGGAGGATCCCGGTGACGACGCGGACGTCGTAGTCCTCGGCGAGCGCCTCGCAGAGCTCGGTGAGCAGATGCGCCGTCGCCTCGACACCGGGCCAGTAGTACTGATTGAGGACCAGCAGACGTGGCCGGCGGTTCACTCCCATCCACGGGCAAGGCTAACGTCTCGCCGTGCGTGTGCTCTTCGCCACCCCCGCCTACTGGCCGGCCGTCGCGTTCGGCGGCCCGGTCTGGGTCGCGCGGGCGCTCACCGAAGGTTTGGCCGCGCGGGGGCACCGGGTCGACGTCGTCACGACGTCGTTGCGCTCGATCGGTGAGCCGCCGGCCGAGCGAGTGCGAACCCGCACGCGCACCGAAGCGGGCGTCCACGTCCACGAGCTTGCGACTCCGCTCCGCTACCGCTGGATGGGGATCACGCCGAGCCTTCCGCTCGTCCTCAGATCGCTGCCGCGGCCGGATGTCGTGCATGTCTTCGGCTATCGCGACGTCGTCACGACGCTCACCGCCGGATGGGCTCGCGCGCGCTCGATCCCGTACGTCTTCGAGCCGCTCGACATGTACGTGCGGCGCTATCGCAACGTCCCACTCAAACGCGGCTTCGACAAGGTGGTCGGAGAGCGGGTGGCGCGCGGCGCGGCGCTCGTGCTCGCGGTCTCCGAGCTCGAGCGCGCCGAGCTGATCGCCGCAGGGCTCGATCCCGCGCGGGTCGTCGTGCGGCCGAACGGCTTCCCGGCGCCGCACGGAGACCGGGGGACGGCGCTGCGGACGCGACTCGGGATCGGGCCTGAGGTCCCGCTCGTCCTGAACGTCGGGCGGATCAGCTTCAAGAAGGGGCTCGACCTGCTCCTCGAGGCCGTCGCCGGGATCCCGGACGTCCAGCTTGCGATCGTCGGCTTCGACGACGGCGACGGCACCTACGCCCGGCTCGAAGCGCTGCGGGCCCGTCCGGAGCTCGCCGGCCGTGTCCAGCTGCTGCCCCCCTTCGACGACCGGCAGCCACGCGAGCTCTACGGCGAGGCCGACGTCTTCGTGCTCCCTTCGCGAAACGAGAGCTTCGGGATGGTTGCCGCCGAGGCTGCCGCCGCGGGGACCCCGGTTGTGCTCACGGATCGCTGCGGCGTGGCGGCGCTGCTGGGAGAGCGCGCCGCGGTGATCGTCCCGCCGGAGGTGGCGCCGCTCCGTGAGGCGATCCAGCGTGTGCTCGCAGACCCGGCGCTGCGCGACCGGCTTGGCGCCGGCGGCCGGAAGGTTGCGCGCGAGGTCTCCTGGGAGTCGGTGGTGGGCGAGCAGGAGCGGCTCTACCTTCGGGCGATGGGACGGCAGGCGCCGGCGTGATCGATCTCGCCGTCGTCGGCCCTGATCCACGCTTCGGCGGGGGCGGCGCCGCTCAGGTCGAGGCGTTCTTGACCGGAGCGCGCGAGCTCGGCCGCTCGCCCGAGCTCCTTTTCGCTCCCCATCCCACCTTCGACGGCAGACGGTGGACGCTCGACCGGGTCGAGACGATCCGGCAGCTCCGCGCGGGCCTTCGTCACGCCTCGCGCGCGAAAGGCGCGACCTCGCTCTGGGTGGCCGGCCCGCTCGCGACGCACGGGCTCGCCGTTCCGCCTTCGGATCGCGCCTACGGCTGCTGGCTCGGGACGACGCTCAACGAGGAGTGGACGGCGCGGGCGCGCGGGCTCGGCTCCAGGCGCCGACTCGCGCAACGTCTGAATGCGCCCTTTCTCCGGCCGCTCGAGAGCCGCGTGATTCGCGAGGCGGCGCGGGTCTACGCGACGAGCGCCGCCTCGAGGACGTCCATCGCAGCGGCGGGGAATCGGGATGAGGCCGAGGTCGGGATCCTGCCGATCCCGGTCGACATCGACGGCCTTGCCCCCGAGCCGGACGAGACCTGGATCGCCCGTCTCGAGACGCCCACGCTCGCATTCGTCGGCCGCGCCGACGACCCGCGCAAGAACCTGCCGCTTCTGCTCGAGGCGCTGCCGCTGATCCGCGCCCGGGTTCCCGGCACGAGGCTGCGCTTGATCGGCCGGCCGCCGCCCCGCGTCCCCGAGGGCGTCGACGCGCTCGGCGAGGTGCCTTCGATTGCCGAGCCGCTGCGCGAGGCAACGCTCTTCGTCCTGCCGTCCTGGCAGGAGGGATTCGGGATCGCCGCGGCCGAGGCGCTCTCCTGCGGAATCCCGGTCGTGACGACGCCCTCCGGAGGGCCGGAACAGCTCGTGCGCGAGTCGGGGGGCGGCCGCGTCCTCTCCGGCTTCGGGGTCGAGGAGCTCGCCGAGACCGTCGCAGCCCTGCTCGGGGACGTTGCTACCCTCCGGCGGATGCGAGCCGCGGGCCGGGAGTACGTCGTGCGCGAGCACTCTCCCGACCGCTTCCGCTCCCTGCTCGCGGCCGCGCTCGACGCCGTCGACTCGGTCTAGCGTGCGCTTCCTCTTCACGACGCTTCAGACTTACGAGAGCGAGTTCTACGGGAGCGTGGGGGCGGAGCTCGAGCGGCGGGAGCACGAGACGGCGCACGTCAGCGTCTCCCGCGAGGCGGCGCGGCTTCTGCGCGAGCGCGGGCTCGAGGCGCGCTGCCTGCTCGACTTCATGGACGAGCCCGCCGATCTCCAGGCCGAACGACGCCGGATCGAGTCGACCTATCCGATCCCGCACATTCGCGAGGTCTACTACGCCGACCGCGTCAACGCGGGCAAGCCGGAGGAGTGGGCGATCCGCCGTACCGTCCGCCACTTCCGCGCCATCGAGCGACTGCTCGACGAGCTCCGGCCTGACGTGATCGTGCCCGAGGTGGGGAACGAGACGATCCGCGTCGTCACCCACCTGATCGGCCTGGAGCGGCGGATCCCCGTGCTCTTCCTCCTCTACACGATCTTCCCGAATCCGTTGCGGCTCTCGGTCGACACGCTGCACGCGCCGATCGTCGAGCCCGACGACGTGCGCGAGCTGACGGCCGCCGAGCGCGACGAGGTCGAGGCGTTCCGGCGCGCGTTCACGGAGAGCGCCAAGCCGATCCGCGAGTACCGCCGCTGGCCGGTCGAGTGGCGGCGGGCGAAGCTCTTCGCCGAGCACGTCCGGCGCAAGCGCGGCGAGGATGCCGACAACGAGTACCTCGAGCCGTGGCGTTTGCTGGGCACGAACGTCGCCGAGACCGTACGGGCGCGGGCGGCGCGGCCGTTCTACGACGAGCTCGAGAGCGCGAGGCCGTTCGTCTACTTCCCGCTCCACGTCACCGACGACTACAAGATCCGCAAGGTGATCCCGCACACCGAGGATCAGGCCT
>JACCRW010000263.1 GCA_013813345.1 Actinomycetota bacterium | reverse complement strand
GAGTCGATCGAATCGGTGAGGACGTAGGTGCCGCTGACCATCGCGACGCCGAGCACGATCGCGATCGCGGTCAGCGCCGTGCGCAGCTTCCGGCCGAGCAGCCCCTTGAGGGCGAACTTCGTCATGCCACCGCGGTGAGCTCGTTCATCGCCGCCAGCACCTCGGCCTGGCTCGAGCGCGGCAGATCTCGGACGATCAGCCCGTCGGCGAGGAAGAGGACGCGGTCGGCGATCGCGGCCGCGCGCGCCTCGTGCGTGACCATCACAGTCGTCTGCCCGTAGGCGTCCACGGAGTCGCGCATGAGCGCGAGGATCTCGGAGCTCGTGTGCGAGTCGAGGTTGCCCGTCGGCTCGTCAGCGAACATCACGGTCGGCTGCGAGACGAGCGCCCGCGCGATCGCGACGCGCTGCTGCTGGCCGCCGGAGAGCTCCGCCGGCCTGTGCGTCAGCCGGTCGCCGAGACCGACCTTCGAGATCAGGTCCTGGAAGAACCCGGGCTCGACCTTCGTGCCCGCGATCCCGAGCGGCAGGACGATATTCTCCTCCGCGGTCAGCATCGGGAGCAGGTTGAAGAACTGGAAGACGAAGCCGATGTGCGTGCGGCGCAGCTTCGTCAAGTCGCTGTCCTTCAGCTTCGTGATCTCCCTGCCGGCGATCGTGACCGAGCCGGATGTGGGCTTGTCGAGCCCGGCCAGGATGTGCATCAGCGTCGACTTGCCGGAGCCGGACGGCCCCATCACGGCCGTGAGCTGGCCGCGCGCGATCTCGAGCGAGACGCCGCGGAGCGCGTCGACCGCCGTGTCGCCTGCCCCGTACCGGCGCGTGACGTCGTCAGCGACGACAACCGCGCGACTTTCGTCCTGCGACGGACTCGTCCCGTTCTCCATCTGTCCTCCTCGGCTTGGCGGCACGAGCGTACCCTGCCAGTCGCGGAGCTCAACGCCGGTGGGGTTAACCACACTCTTGCCGCTTCGCAACCTCCGTCGTTGCATATATGCTATTTTTTCGCATAGATGAAGCGACAACGACAGGACGCGATCCTTCGCCTGATCCGCGAGGACGGGCTCGCGACTCAGGCGGAAGTCTCCGGTGCCCTCCGCGAGCTCGGCTTCGAGGCCGTCCAGACAACCGTCTCTCGCGATATTGCCGAGCTCGGGCTCGTCAAGGTGCGCGCGGCGGACGGACGCCTCGTCTACGCCCCGGCGGGGTCAGCCGGGCATGGGAGCCCGCCCCGGCTCGGCGCCGCGGTGCGCCGCTTCGCCCTCTCGGTCGAGGCGGCGGGCCTGCTCGTCGTCCTGCGCACGCCGTCGGGCTACGCGAGCGCGCTTGCCCAGGCGCTCGACGAAGCGGCGCTCGCGGAGGTCGCCGGGACGATCGCGGGCGATAACACGATCTTCGTCGCGCCTCGCGATGGAACCACTGCCGCCGCGCTTGCGGCCGAGCTGCAAGGACATCTTCTGGAAGGAGTCGCATGAGCGGCGTAGGCTCGACGGAGCCGCCCGAGAGCGTAGGTGTCGGCTTTGCCGGCACCGGAGCGGAAGCAAGCGGCACCGCAGTCCTCGCCTACTCCGGCGGGCTCGACACGAGCTGCGCGATCGCGTGGCTGAAGGAGGATTACGGCTTCGAGAACGTCGTCGCCGTACTCGTCGACGTCGGTCAGGAGTTCGATGTCGAGGCCTCGATCGCGCGCGGCTACGCAGCCGGCGCCGGCGACGTCCTGCTCCTCGACCGCAAGGACGCATTCGCCGAGGAGCAGTGCGCCCAGGCGATCAAGACGAACGCGCTCTACGAGGGCCGCTATCCGCTCGTCTCGGCGCTCTCCCGGCCCGTGATCGCGGAGGCGGTTGCGCAGGTCGCGCTCGAGCTCGACGCCGAGGCGGTCGTCCACGGCTGTACCGGCAAGGGCAACGACCAGCTCCGCTTCGAGCTGGCCTTCCGCTCCCACTACCCGGGCGTGCGCGTGATCGCGCCGCTCCGCGACCGGATCTGGACGCGCGAGGAGGAGATCGAGTACGCGCTGGCGCGCGGGATTCCGGTCACGCACACGGCCGCGTCGCCGTTCTCGATCGACGAGAATCTGTTCGGCCGGGCGATCGAGGCGGGCGTGCTCGAGGATCCCTGGGCGGCGCCGCCCGAGGCGCCGTACGCGCTCACCTCCGACCCTGCGAGCGCGCCGGCGCCCACGGAGGTCATCGTGGGCTTCGAGGCGGGGGCGCCCATCTCCCTCGACGGCGAGGAGCTCGGGCTGGCGGCGCTGATCGGCCGGCTGAACGCGCTCGCCGGCGCCTACGGGATCGGTCGGATCGACATGATCGAGAACCGCGCGGTCGGGATCAAGAGCCGCGAGGTCTACGAAGCGCCCGCCGCGATCGTCCTGATCGAGGCGCACCGCGCGCTCGAGGACGTCGTCCTGACGAAGGACGAGGCACGCGTCAAGCACGGGCTCGAGCAGCGCTGGACGGAGCTCGTCTACGAGGGCCTCTGGCACGCGCCGGTGCGCAAGGCGATCGACGCCTTCGTCGACGCGACCCAAGAGCTCGTCACAGGCGAGGTACGCGTCGAGCTGCGCCCGAACGCAGCCGTCGTAACCGGCCGCCGCTCGCCGCACATGCTCTACGCCGAGACGCTCGCGTCGTACGGGACCGGCGAGACGTTCCCGCACGAGGCGGCCGAGGGCTTCATCCGGATCGCCTCGCTCGAGTCGGAGCTCGTCGCCGCTCGCGCCAGAGACCGCCAACCCGCATGAGCCTCTGGTCAGCCCGCGTCTCCGAGGGGCTGGACCCGGCCGTCGTCGA
>JACCRW010000233.1 GCA_013813345.1 Actinomycetota bacterium | reverse complement strand
CGGGCGGTCTCGGGGCCGTCGGGACGGTCGAGCACGAGTCGCTTCGCGTGGCGTGCGGCCCTCGGTCCGCTCGTCCGCAGCTCGCCGAGGATCGCCTCGACAGCGGTGTCGAGATCGGTCGGGACCTCATGGACGAGCCCGATGCGCAGCGCCGTCGCGGCGTCGAAGCGCTCGCCGGTGACGAAGTAGCGGCGCGCAGCGCTCGGCCCGATCTTCGCGAGCACGTACGGCGAGATCACCGACGGGATGATCCCGAGCTTGACCTCGGAGAAGCCGAAGACGGCGCTCGCGTCGGCGACGGCGATGTCGGAGCACGCGACGAGTCCGGCGCCGCCGCCGAGAGCGTGGCCCTGGACTCGCGTCAGCACGGGTGCGGGGCAGCGGTCGATGGCGTCGAGCATCCCGCGCAGCGCATTCGCATCCGCAACATTCGCCTCGTAATCGAGGTCGGCTGAGGCGCGCATCCACTCGACGTCTGCTCCCGCGCAGAAGCTCTGCCCTTCGCCGGCAAGCACCACCGCGCGCGACCTGCCGACATCGACGAAGGCCTCGGCGAGCTCGGCGATCAGGTCGGCGTCGAAGGCGTTCCGCGTCTCGGGTCGGGCGAGCGTCAGCCGCAGCACACCGTCGTCGCGTTCGATCCGGAGCGCGCTCACGCTGGGCAGCTTAGAGTCGCGGGATGCTGAAGGGAGCGCTTGCCGCGGCGGTCACGCCGCTCCGGGACGACCGGCTCGACGAGGACGCCTTTGCGCCCTATGCCGGGTTCCTCGTTGAGGGCGGTCTCGACGGGATTCTTGCGCTCGGGACGACCGGAGAGGGGATTCTGCTCGGGCTGGAGGAGCGCCGCCGGGTGGTGGAGCTCTACGTCGAAGCCTCGGGTGGACGTCTCCAGGTAGCCGCCCACTGCGGCGCGCAGACGACCCGCGACACCGTCGCGCTCGCCACGCACGCGGCCGAGGCGGGTGCCGACGCGGTTGCCGTGATCGGGCCGCCGTACTTCCAGCTCGATGCCCGCGCGCTCCTGGCTCACTTCGTCGCCGCGGCGGCGGCCTGCGCGCCGCTTCCGTTCTACGTCTACGAGTTCGAGCGCGCGAGCGGCTACCCAGTGCCGCTGACGGTGCTCGAGTCGTTGCGCGAGCGCGCGCCGAACCTGGCCGGGCTGAAGGTCTCCGACACCCCGTTCGACCGGTTGTCGGCGTACCTCGTCGAGGGTCTGGACGTGTTCGTGGGGCCGGAGGCGTTGATCGCGGAGGGGCTCGGCGCGGGTGCCGTGGGCGCGGTGTCGGCGCTCGCGTCGGCCTTCCCGGAGCAGATCGCGGCCGCCGTGCGCGAGCCTTCCGCCCCCACTTCGGCCGCGCTCGGGGAGCTTCGCGCCGGGATCGAGCGCTTTCCGCGCCATGCAGCGTTGAAGTGCGTGCTCGGCGCGCGAGGAGTTCCGGTCCGCGAGGACGTACGCGCGCCGCTGCGGGGCCTGACCGACGACGAGCGGGCGGAGCTGCTGGGTTGGCTCGAATCGTCGTAGCCGGCGCGGGCGCGATCGGCGCCTCGATCGCCTACCACCTCGCGCTCGCCGGGGCCGATGACGTCGTCCTCGCAGATACGGGCGCGATCGCCGGCGGCGCGACCGGCAGGGCGATGGGAGGTGTCCGCCAGCAGTTCACGACCGAGGCTGAGGTGCGGCTCGCTCAAGAGAGCGTCAGGCTCTTCGCGGAGCTCGGCGCCCCGCTCTTCGAGCAGGTCGGTTACCTCTTCCTGGCCACGAGCGAGCCCGGACTCGCCGAGCTGGAGGAGCGGCGTGCGATCCAGCGCGAGCTGGGCGTGCCGGTCGAGCGCGTCGATCCCGCGTTCGTCGCCGGTTTGCGGGTGGACGACGTGCTCGGCGCCGTGATCTGTCGCGAGGATGGGATCGCCGATCCGGCGGGTGTGACTCGCGAGCTCGTCCGGCGGGCGGCCGCGGGCGGTGTCGAGGTGCGCGAGCAGACGGACGCCTTGGAGCTCGACGCCGACGTGCTCATTCTCGCCTGCGGCGCGGCCTCGGCCGAGGTGGCGGCGACTCAGGGAGTCGAGCTTCCGGTCCGGCCGCTCGTCCGGCAGCTCGCCGATGTCGGCCCGATCGCGGAGCTTCCGCCGGATCTGCCGATGACGGTCGAGGAGACCGGCTTCCACTTCCGTCCCGCGAGTGGCGGCCTCCGGCTCGCGATGGGGGAGCCCGAGCCGCGCTGGGACGGGCCCGCCGAGGTGCGCGACGAGCTCGTCGAGGACTGGCGCGCGCGGCTCGCGCATCGCTATCCACCCGCTGCGGGCGCGCCGCTCGTCCGCTCCTGGGCCGGCTTCTACGACATGACGCCGGATGCGCATCCGATCATCGGCGAGGTCGCCGCCGGCGTGTACGCCGCCTGCGGCTTCTCCGGCCACGGCTTTATGCAGGCCCCGGCCGTTGGCGCGGCCGTCGCTGCAGAGTTGCTCGGGGAGACCCCTGCTGTGGATCTGGCCCCGTATCGCCTCGACCGCTTCGCCGCGGGCGTCGGGTTTCCCGAGACGCTCGTCCTCTAGCTCCTACTAGGCGGCGCGGACCTTCGCGTGCAGCTCCTTCAGGCTGCGGAGGACGTCCGCCTCGTCGTGCCCGAAGTCGTTCAGATGGGCGTGAACGGCCGCCTCGAGCAGGCGGTGCTCCTCGTCGTCCAGGCGCAGCTCGTGCGTGCCGCCGTCCGGCTCGGGATCCTCGCGCCAGCGCGCGACGATGAACTGGGCGTACCAGGCCGGCCAATCGGGATCCGGCTCGCCACGCTCGGCCTCGTAGGCTGCGTGGGCGCTCTCCGCGACGCGAAGCAGGGTTCGCAACCTGTCCTCTGCCAACACTTCCGGTACCTCCTCTACATTCGAAAGATGCCGAACGTCGATTGGGGGATGGGAGCGTTGAGCGCGGCCGAGATTCCGAGCGCGAGCACCCGGCGGGTGTCGCGCGGATCGATGATCCCGTCGTCCCAGAGCCGCGCCGTCGAGTAGTACGGACTGCCCTCGGCTTCGTACTTGGCCCGGATCTCGTCGGGATCGGCATCGCCGACGAGCGAGAGCACGGTGGCCGCCTGCTCGC
>JACCRW010000232.1 GCA_013813345.1 Actinomycetota bacterium | reverse complement strand
CCGAAGGTCTGGCCCTCCTCGACGTTCACGACGCCGTCCTTGCCGACCTTCTCGATCGCGTCCGAGATCACGTCGCCGATCTCCCGCTCGCGCGAGGAGATGGTGGCGACCCGGGCGATGTCCTCCTTGCCCGAGACGACCGTCGACTGCTTCTTCAGATCCTCGACGACGGCCAGGACGGCCTGCTCGATCCCACGCTTCAACCCCATCGGGTTGGCGCCGGCAGCGACATTCTTCAGGCCCTCGCGGACGATGGCCTGGGCGAGCACGGTCGCCGTCGTGGTGCCGTCGCCGGCGACGTCGTTCGTCGCCGTGGCCACCTCGCGGACGAGCTGAGCGCCCTGGTTCTCGAACGGGTCCTCGACCTCGATCTCACGCGCGATCGTGACGCCGTCGTTCGTGATCGTCGGCGCGCCGAACTTCTTGTCCAGGACGACGTAGCGTCCCTTCGGGCCGAGCGTCACCTTGACCGCATCGGCGAGGATGTTGACGCCACGCTCGAGCGCGCGACGTGCGTCCTCGTTGAACTTGAGCTCCTTGTGAGCCATATCCGTATTCCTCTCTCTCAGTTCCTAGACGGCGGCGCGATCGCCGACGACCTTGGCCAGGACGTCCGACTCGCGCAGGATCAGCACGTCGTCCGCGCCGACCTTGATCTCGGTGCCGCCGTACTTGGAGAAGATGATCTCGTCACCCTCCTCGACGTCCATCTTGATGTACTCGCCGTCCTCGTCACGAGGGCCGGGGCCGACTGCCAGGACCTTGCCGCGCTGCGGCTTCTCCTTGGCGGTGTCGGGCAGCACGATGCCGCTGATCGTGATCTCTTCCTCTTCGAGGATCTCCACGATCAGGCGGTCACCAAGAGGCTGCAAATTCATGTGGTGCCTCCTCTGAATCAGACTTTGTGACACGACCTGGCACTCTTTACTCCTGAGTGCCAGGGCGATAGTACCAGGGATGAAGCCGCGGGCAAGCGGCAACCGTCGTTCCGGCCCCGACTATGTTACAAACAGGCATGGAGCGGGAGTTTTCGGCCGGTGGTGTCCTCGTACGACGGTTCCACGGCCGTTGGCACCTGGCCGCCATCCGCCCGAGAGGGCGCGGCAAGACGACGTGGGCACTCCCGAAGGGCTGGATCGAGGCGGACGAGGCTCCGGCCGCGACCGCGATCCGGGAGGTCTACGAGGAGACGGGCCTGCACGCACGGCTCGACCGGAAGCTCGCGGACATCAAGTACGCGTATACGCGCAGCGACGGCACCCGCGTCTTCAAGATCGTCAGCTTCTACCTGCTCCGCTACCGGAGCGGCCGGATCGGCGAGATCCCGGCCGGGATGGAGCTCGAGGTAGCGGAGGCGCGCTGGCTCCCACTCGAGGAGGCGCCGCGGCAGCTCGCCTACGGCGGCGAGCAGCAGGTCGCACGGCAGGCACTGGAGGCGCTCGCCGGCGGTTGAGAAGCGCTTTCGGCGGAGATTCGCTCTGCTGTGAGCTTCATGGATTCGATCGAGGCGATCGGCAAGGGCATCGACCTGGTCGGGGTCGCAGTCCTGATCGGCGGGCTCGTGCTCGCTACGGTGTACGCGCTCCGCCGATTGGCGCGACGCGAGACCGACGATGCCTTCAGGCGCTACCGGCACGATGTCGGCCGGGCGATCCTGCTCGGGCTCGAGATCCTGATCGCAGCCGACATCATCCGGACGGTCGCGACCTTCCCCGAGCTCAGGAGCACGGTCACGCTCGCCCTGATCGTGCTGATCCGGACGTTCCTCAGTCTTGCGCTCGAGCTCGAGATCGAGGGCCGCTGGCCCTGGCAGCGCGATCGTGACTCGGAGGCGTCCCCTGCGCAGGTATCGACTCGTTAGACCCCTCGCTCTATAGTGGCGCCCGACCTGCGATGGCCATGTTCGCCCTCAATTTCTACTCGCCGCTCGTCGCCGACCAGCTGCGGACGCAGCGCAAGACGGCGACGATCCGGCTCGGCGACAAGTCCGCGAAGTACAAGAAGGGGATGATCGTGACCGTGCTCGTCGGCGTCCGCTACGGGCAGCGCGAGAAGGTCTTCGACGCGGTGATCGACAAGGTCGAGGTGAAGGAGCTGCGCGAGCTCTCGCCCCGCGAGATCGAGCACGACAACCCGGAGATCCGCCGCCCGGAGGAGATGGCGCGCTTCCTCGGCCAGCTCTACAACCGCGAGGTCGCCGAGGACGAGACGGTCACCGTGATCCGCTTCTCACAGATCATCGGCTCGATGTTCTGAACACCCGTCCCCGCGGGACACGCCCGGGGTCAAAGCCCGGCCGTGTCCGTTTAGGACACGAGATCGTCAAGGTGCAGGGAAATCGGACGCGAGAGACGTCTCCGGGCTTTGACCCCGGACACGGCTCTTCGGGACGGTGGCCGCATGGAGCGCTCGCGCACAGAGTCGTAGGATGGTCCGTGGAGCACCCGTGAGCCCAGCCGCCCGCAAACCGCTGCTCGTGGTCGCCGACGACGACCCGGCGGAGCGCGGCCGCGTCACCGACGAGCTCGCTCGGCGCTACGGCGGCGACTACGCGGTCAGCGGCTGCACGAACGACGAGTTGATCACGGTCCTCGAGGAGGCGCGGCCGGCGGGCGAGGTCGTCGCGGTCGTGCTCGCGGCGGGCGAGCGCGGCGCCGAGCTGCTCGCGCGCGTTCGCGGCCTCCATCCGACGGCGCGGCGCGGGCTCCTGATCCCGTGGCTCGGCTGGCTGGATCGACCGCTCGCCGAGCTCGTCCTCAAGAGCATGGCGCGCGGCTGGATCGACCTCTACGTGCTGCGCCCGACGACCATTCCGGACGAGGTCTTCCACAGGACGATCGCCGAGCTGCTCCAGGAGTCGGCGCGGCTGCGCGGGGAGGGGCCGGCCGGCGCCACAATCGTCGCGGAGGCCCGCTCGGCCCGCGCCCACGCGCTGCGCGCGACGATCTCCGGGCTCGGGATTCCCCACCGGCTCCAGGAGGAGGCACATCCCGCCGAGCCGACAGTGCTCCTCGCCGACGGCAGCGTCCTCTCGGATCCGAGCCCCGCCGAGCTGACGCAAGCACTCGGCTTCCCCACGGCGCTCGAGCCCCACGAGGCCGACCTCGTCGTGCTCGGCGCCGGGCCGGCCGGGCTCTCCGCGGCGGTACGGATCCTCCAAGGGCCTGCGCACGACGGTGCTCGACGCCGGCGCCGTGGGTGGTCAGGCGGGCTCGAGCTCGCTGATCCGCAATTACCTCGGCTTCCCGCGCGGGCTCGGCGGCGGCGAGCTCGCCCAGCGCGCCTATCAGCAGGCCTGGCTCTTCGGAACGCGCTTCCGGCTGACCCAGCGCGTCGTCGCGCTCGAGCCGCTCGCAGCGGGGATCGCAGTCAGGTCTGCCGACGGGGTCGCTGTGACGGCCCGGGCGGTCGTGCTCGCACTCGGGGTGGAGTACCGAAGGCTCGACGCTCCCGGTCTCGCCGAGCTCGAAGGCGCGGGTGTCTTCTACGGAGCCTCGATGTCGGAAGCACAGGCGCTCGCGGGAGAGCCGGTGTTCGTGGTCGGCGGCGGTAACTCAGCCGGCCAGGCCGCTCTTCACCTCGCTCGCTATGCGCGGCAGGTGACGATCCTCGTCCGGCGCTCGAGCCTCGCCGCGACGATGTCCCGCTATCTGATCGACGCGATCGAAGGAACGCCGAACGTGGAGGTTCGCCCCGGCACGGAGGTCGCAGCCGCCACGGGCGACGGCTCCCTCGAACAGCTCGAGCTTCGGGACGCGAACGGCGGGACCGAGCCCGTCGGCGCCGCCGCGCTCGTGATCCTGATCGGCGCGCGGCCGCGGACGGAATGGTTGCCGGAGGAGATCCTGCGCGACGACTGGGGCTACCTCCTCACGGGCGCCGAGGTACTCGCCGACGAGCGCAGCCGAGACCGTTGGCGGCTCGAACGTCCTCCGTTGCCGCTGGAGACGAGCGTCCCCGGGGTCTTCGCCGCGGGCGACGTACGGGCGCGAGCCGTCAAACGGGTCGCGGGCGCCGTCGGCGACGGGGCGATGGCCCTGACCGACGTGCACGCCTTTCTCTCCCTGGAGCCTGCGGTGGGATGGCCGGCCTGAGGCTGACCGCCACCGCCCGACCGGCCCTGGGCCTCCTCGCGCTCCCGCTGGCCGGGCTCGTCCTCGTGCTCGCGCTGCCGGACGCAGACCTCCACTGGCAGCACAATCCCGCCCACTTCTGGCTCGTGCTGATCGCGGCGAGCGTCAACGTCGCGCTCGCCTACACGACGGGCGCCGCGGCTCGCCGGCGCGGCGACGGGCGCGTTCATCTCGTCTCGCTCGCGTTCCTCGCCGCTGCTGCATTCCTCGGCCTCCACGCGCTTGCGACACCTGGTGTGCTCCTCGAGACGTCGAACCTCGGCTTCGCGATCTCGACTCCGATCGGGCTCGTGCTCGCCGGTGCGCTCGCTGCATCGTCCGCGCTCGACCTCGACCGGCTCGGCGCCGCTCGCGTGCTCCAGCTCTCGAGGTGGGTCGAGCGCGTCCTGGTCGCCGCAATCGTCGTCTGGACGGTCGTCGCGCTCGCCTGGACCCCTGACCTGGAGGATGTCACCGTCCCGGATCGTCTGTCGACGCCGCTCGTCGCACTCTCAGTCGCCGGAATCGTCTTCTACGCGTTCGCCGTCGTCCGCTATCTCGTCCTCTATCGAGCCCGTGGCTCGAGCCTCCTGCTCGCATTCGCCGTTGCGTTCGCGCTCCTGGCGGAGGCGATGGTCGCGGTCGCGGTCTCCCGCAACTGGCAGCTCTCGTGGTGGGAGTGGCACGTCCTGATGCTCGTCGCCTTCGCGCTGATCGCCGTGGGAGCCCACCGCGAATGGCACGAGGAGCGCTTCGGCGCGCTGTATCTCGACAAGGGCGAGAGCGAGGTGACGGTGCTCTTCGCCGACCTCAAAGGGTTCACGTCGTTCTCCGAGCGGCACGAGTCCGACGAGGTGACCCGGATGCTGAACGCCTACTTCGAGGCGGCGATCCCTCAGGTCGAGCGGCACGGGGGCAGGGTCGACCGCCTGATCGGGGATGCCGTGATGGCCAGGTTCGAAGGCGAGGACGATCACCCGGAGCGGGCAGCGCGCGCGGCTCTCGCACTCCAGGAGGCCACCTCCGCTGTCGCCGCGGGGCGACCCGGCTGGCCTCGCTTTCGCGTCGGCCTGAACACCGGCGCCGCCAGCGCGGGCGTCCTCGGATCCCTCGCCGGCGGGCGAACCTACAGCGTCGTCGGCGACACCGTCAACCTTGCCTCCCGGATCGAGGGGCTCGCCCCCGCGGGCGGAGTGGCGATCGGGGCGGCCACGGCGGCGCGACTCCAGGGGGCGCAGCTCGAGCCACTCGGGAACGTGGAGGTGAAGGGCCGCACCGAGCCAGTTGCGGTCTTCCTTCTCCTGCGTCCTCCTGGATAGCTACTTCCCGGACTTGCGGATCCGGACTCCGAGCACCTCGGGCGGGCGAATCTGCGCTCCGCACTCCTCGCACTCGACCGCGAACGCCGACGGGAAGGGCGCCTCACAGGCGGGGCAGCGGTGACGCGTCTCGCCGCCGCAGTGAGGGCACTCGGCCGGGAGGGCGGCCTCGCCTTCGAGGAAGTAGCGCCACACCGAGCCGCACCCGAGGCAGAAGCAGGTGTAGTCGCCGAGCGTTTTGCGCCGCTCCTCCTGGATCCAGTTCCGCTTGGGTCGATTTGCGTCCTTCACGCCAACGGAATGAGCAGGCGCTGGTCGCCGGAGCCGGGCTTTGCCCGGCGGGAGGCGCGTGACGGTGCGAGACGCGGCGGCGAAGAAGGAGGGGGCTCATGGGGGAACCACGGGTTCCCCCATGCCGAGATGCAGGTGTAGTCGCCGAGCGTCTTGCGCCGCTCCTCCTGGATCCAGTTCCGTTTCGGTCTGACGCGGTCGGCCACTACGGATAACCGTACCGGCGGCTAGTTCTGCGGCTGATAGAACCACCGCGTGACCGCCAAGTCGAACCCGTGGCTCGTCCTCAGCCTCGTCTGAATCGCCCAGTTCATGGTCATCCTGGACGCGACGGTCGTCAACGTCGCCCTCCCCTCGATCCAGAGCGACCTCGAGATGTCGCCGTCCGAGCTCCAGTGGGTCGTCAACTCCTACACCCTGATCTTCGGGGGCTTCCTGCTCCTCGGCGGGCGCGCGGGCGACCTCCTCGGGCGGAAGCGGCTCTTCCTCGCGGGGCTCGTGATCTTCACGTTCGCCTCGCTCCTGAACGGGCTCGCGACCTCGTCCGAGTTCCTGATCCTCGCGCGCGGGCTCCAGGGGCTGGGCGCCGCCCTCGTCTCGCCGGCGGCGCTCTCGATCGTAACGACGACCTTCGCCGAGGGTCAGGAGCGGACGAAGGCGATGGGCGTCTGGAGCGCGATCGCAGCCGGTGGCGGCGCCGTCGGCCTGCTCCTTGGCGGGATCCTGACCGACCTGTTCTCCTGGCCCTGGATCTTCT
>JACCRW010000224.1 GCA_013813345.1 Actinomycetota bacterium | reverse complement strand
AGCTGGGGGCACGCGGCGGGCCGATGGACGCAGGCGACGACCTGTCCGACCCGGTCACGCTCATCACCGACCCGGCGAAGAGCGCGGACAACCCGAACAACCCGACGATGACGGCAGGGTTTACGTTCCTGGGCCAGTTCCTCGACCACGACATGACCTTCGACCCGACATCGAGCCTCGCTCGCCGACAGGATCCGGAGTCGATCCGCAACTTCCGGATCCCTGCGCTCGATCTCGACAGTCTCTACGGCGGAGGCCCCGACACCTCCCCGCACCTGTACGACCGCTCGGTCGACGGCGGCCGCACGAGCTTCCTCATCGAGGAGATCCCCGGTTCGTCAGCGGTCTCGATCGACGGCAACACCCGCCACGACCTGCCGCGCAACAGCCAGGAGACCGCCCTCGCGGGTGACCCGCGGAACGACGAGAACCTGATCGTCTCTCAGCTACACTTGGCGTTCCTGCGCTTCCACAACACTGCGGTGGCCGATGTCAGGGCCGAGCTCGGTTCCGGCTATACGGACGAGGAGATCTTCGCCGAGGCGCAGCGGACAGTGCGCTGGCACTACCAATGGCTGATCCTGCACGAGTTCCTGCCGAAGACCGTGGGGCAGTCGACGCTCGATGACGTGCTCACCAAGGGGCTCAAGCACTACAAGTGGCGGAACGATCCGTACATCCCCGTTGAGTTCTCGGTGGCCGCGTATCGCTTCGGCCATTCGCAGATCCGACCGAGCTATCGCGCGAACTTCGGCACCAGCGCAACCGATGCGACACAGCAGTTCTTCGCGCTCATCTTCGATCCTGCCGCCGTCAACCCCGCCGATCCGGACGATCTCCGGGGCGGAAGGCGCGCAGCACGCCGATTCATCGACTGGCAAACCTTCTTCGACTTCGGCGACAGCAGGGCGCGGCCCAACAAGAAGATCGATACGACGCTGTCCACGGCGCTCTTCGACCTGATGGGACAGTCGTCCGGGACACCGAGCTCGCTGGCAACCCGCAACCTCCTGCGGGGGCTGACCATGAAGGTGCCGTCGGGCCAGCGCGTCGCGCGGGCCATGAAGCTGCCGGAGCTCGCGCCGAGCGACCTCGCCGACCTGCAGGATCTTCACCTCCACAAGCGCACGCCACTGTGGTTCTACATCCTGCGCGAAGCCGCTGTCACCGCCGACGGCGAGCACCTCGGCCCCGTCGGAGGGCGCATCGTTGCCGAGGTCATCGTGGGATTGATCCAGGGCGACCGCCAGTCCTACCGCCGCCAGGATCCCGACTGGACTCCCACCTACGGCTCGAGCGACGCCTTTACGATCGTCGACCTGCTAAAGACCGCAGGCGTGGCTCCGACCATCTCGTAAGTGACGGCATTGACCGCTCAGCTGTGGAGCGCTCGGACGCCTTCAGCGCCCTTCGATCGAGCCGGTCCCGCGCGGCCGGGCTCGCCAGCCGATCAGGAGGGCAAGCGCCACCAAGAGGAGCAGCGAAGCTCCGATCGCGAGCGCCCCGACCGCGGACAGTACGAAGAGGGCGAGCGCCGGCACGAGCAGCACTGTCCTTTCGAAGGACCGCTCCCGCCGGAAGAACAAGCCAGAGCGCAAGATCGCGCTGCCGACGAAGCCGAGCAGGACCGCGAGCCAGATCCGCTGCGTGAGCAGATAGGCGCCGTAGACGATCGCCGCTCCCAGCACCGGCAGCCCGATGTGGAGCGCCTACTCGAGCTTGCGTGGGCGCGTCCGCACCTCGCCGGTGGCCGCGTAGGAGGCCATGGCGACGACGAAGATCGAGAGCCAGAGGGAAGGAAAGCCGTCGTAGCTCACGAGCCCGGCCGCGATGCCGCGAGGAAAGCGCCGGCGTCCCACCGACTCCGCCCGGCCCCGGACGAGGTGGCCCATCGAAGGTTGATCCTCTTGTCGATCGTGATCCTCTTGGGCTCGGCCACACGCACCCCTCGCTGCCTCCGTGCGACCTTCGTGCTGCGCGCGCGAGAAGGAGTGCGCACGGGCGCGGTGGTCCGTGTGCGGTTTCCTTGTCGCGGCAGCGCCCTTCCTTGCGATCCGCTCGTAGGTCGGCTATGCGCGGGTTGACGTGACACGACCCAGGCGGGCCGGTGGCGCGAAGGCTGGGCCGACGCCGTCGACGCGCCGCACCCCGCGGACCGCCGCGTTCACTCCGGACGGGTCGCTCGCTCAGCGACTCGGAGACCTGGAGCCCGAGCAGCAGCCGCTCCGCGCCGAGCTCGAACCGTCGGACGTCCCGTCCGTCCGCTTCAGCGTGCTCCGCCCGAGGGACCTGCTGGTGCTCGATGTCGAGGCGAGGGGCATGCGCCTCGTGGCGAGCGGGAAGCCGGGCCCCCGGCTCGTGGTCGACGAGGAGCACGTCGACGTCGCCCGGCTCGTGGTGTGGTTCCCGCCGCAGCACATCGGCGAGGAAGCGCTGCTGGAGACCGATCCCACGCCCGCGCCGTCGGTGCTCGCCGCAGCGCGCGTAGCGCGGTTCAGTCGCCTCGCCTTCGCGGTTGCGGCCGCAGAGGAGATCGCCTTCAGCAGCGACGGCGTGCTCGCCGCTATGCGCCGCCTGCCCCTCGTCGTGGTGCCGGCCGCCACACCGAGGTCGGATCCTCGCCCTGGCCTCGGGAGCCTGGTAGGCCATCTGCATCTGCCAGGTGGCCTGGTGCTGGCGGAGAGCGTCACCGGCCCGGTCATGACCGGGCCGGACCGCGGCAACCCGGCACCGGTCGGGGCCGCGGTCGTCGACGACCTGCTTCGAGGCTCGACGGCGCTGCGCACGGCGCGGATCCGACTCGCGAACGCCGTCGCCGTCGACGTGCGCCGGGTCTCGGACATCTCCAGGGGGATCGAGACAGGGCTGTTCGGCAGCGGCGGCGAGCTCATCGTCCCCGACCTGCCCCGGTTCCCTCGCCGTCCGACCATCACCAAGGCACGCGCCCCGAAGCCGGACGAGACCGCGATCGAGGCGCCCTGGCGCCTGATCCTCAGCCCGAGCGCCGCCGAGGGCTTCACGCACGCGGACGCGCCGGTAGGCCCGGCCGATCCGCTCGAGCCGCTGGGCACGCTGGGCGTCGCCGAACGGATCGAGCTGTGGCACAGCCGCCTCGGGATGCGCCGGGTCGTGGAGGACGCCGACGGAGCCGAGACCGTCACGATCGACGAGCGCCCCGACCGTCAGCGGATCGTCCGGGCCGTCTGGGCCCGCGAGCGCGAGCAGTCGGACGCCCAACCCGACCTCAACGCCCAGGGTCCCTTCCGGAGCTCCCTCTCTCCGGCGGACCGCTGGGAGCTCGTGCTCCAGACGTCCGAGACGCTGACCGACAACCTGGGAAAGATCACGCCCGAGCCGGTCGACGTGAAGGCGCTCGCGCTCTCCTCGTTGGGCGCCTGGCTGGACGTGCACGGCGGCTGGAACGCCAGCAGCTACAGCAAGCGTGGCATCTTCGGCGCCCTCGAGTCGTGGGATCACATCGCACCGATGGGCCGCGACCAGTTCGTTCAGGTGGTCTCGATCGGCTACCTGTTCACGCTCGGCCACAAGGCCGTGCTGATCAAGCAGACGGAGCGCAAGATCCGCACTGCGGCGGACCCGGTCGCGCGCCTCTACCAGCGCTACTTCATCGTCGTCGCGCAACCCGAGCGCACTCACGGGATCCGCGACCTGCCGTTCACGAACGTGCGCTTCCTGACGCTCGTCACGCCGCCGCTCGCGGTTCCGGCGGACCTGAAGCAGTTCTGGCCCAAGCTCCCGAACGGCCAGGACGTGATCTTCACGGTCGAAACCGTCGACCACGACGGCCGGCATGCGCGCTTCCGGACGCCGCTGCTGTACCTGGACGCGGCAATGGTCGACCCGCCCGGCAAGAGCGCCGCTCCGATCAACGCCGCCCACCGGCCCGATCCACGCGCCGCGATCCCGGCCGAGGGGCAGCGTGTCGCCTTCGCGCCCAGCGCGAAGCCCGGCGACACGAGCGCCGAGGTTCGCACCCTGCGGCTGATCGCGACGATCGAGGGGGACGCCGCGACGAGCACCGGCCGCTACCTCCAGCCTCGCCTGCACGCGGCGGAGATCGTCCCGGCCACCAGCCGGCTGCTCACCCCCGCCGCCGAGACGTTCTCGGTCAACTACCACCCGACGTTCGTGGAGAAGGGGTTCCCGGCCGCGGCCGGGACCGGCGACAACAAGACGGACCTGTTCCTGCAGGTCGTCGACGCGTCCAGGCTCACCGACGAGACGATCCCGCTCCCGCTTCCCGGAAACCTGCCTCAGGTCAAGTTCGGCAGCACCGACCGCTCGGGCGGCTTCGTCGATCCAGCCCAGCAGATCGCCGGCCTCTCGCGGCGACTGGGCACCGTCGGCGATCTGAGCGGCGCGCTGGCGGGCTCCTTCGATCCCGTCGCCATGCTCGGCAACGCCTTGCCGAAGCTGTTCGGCCTCTTCAAGCTGACCGACCTGCTCGGCGCGATCGGCCTCGACGAAGCGCCGAAATTCGTCACGGAGGCGCTCGGGCCGGTACAGGGGCTGCTCGCGGATCTCGCCGCACTGGCCGCGACGCTCGAGGGCGCGGTCGCACAGGCCGAGACTGCCATCGCCGCCGCGGCGAGCCCGCC
>JACCRW010000208.1 GCA_013813345.1 Actinomycetota bacterium | reverse complement strand
GCGCGATCACGAACGAGATCGCGCGCGAGGCGCTCGAACTGCTGGAGGTCGACGAAGAGGGCCTCGAGCGCACCGACCGTGACCTCCTCCACGCGATCGCGCACAAGTTCGACGGCGGCCCGGTCGGGCTCTCCACGCTCGCGGTCACGCTCGGCGAGGAGACGGACACGATCGAGGACGTCTACGAGCCGTATCTACTCCAGCTCGGCTTCCTGCAGCGGACGCCGCGCGGCCGAATCATCACGAAGCTCGGCCGCGCGCACATTTCCGCGCAGGAACTGGATTTGCAGGAGCAGATCCAGTTCGCGCAAGACCCCTGAAGAGTTGCATCGCTCCCGAGCTCACCCGCCATCCGCGGCAGATTCGCGCCTTTCCTACGACGCTAAGAAGCCAGTTTCGCCTCGATCACGTCGACCTTCTGGATGTCGGGCGGCGTCGCGAACAGATCATCGGCCTTGGCCATCAGCGCCTCGGCCACCTTGCCGGAGAGGTGCGCGTCGCGGCCCGATTCGTCATCGAAGACATCGAAGATCGCGAACGAGGTCGGCCCGAGCCGGACGGCGAACCAGGCGGTCGTGCCCGGCTCCTCGTCGACGAGCGCGCGGCCGCTCTCGAGGAAGTCGGCGACCGCCTGCTCCTTGCCCGGCTTGGCTTCGAGCGGTACCCAGAGACCGACGGTGACCATGCTTCCTCCTTGGATCGAGATTGGGAATCGACCTCTCCCTGCCTCCTCGCCCACAAACGTGACTGCCGTACCCTCATCGTGTGGCGCACCCGGATCTGCCCGCCGAGCAGGCCTACGTCGACCGTGCCTACGCAGCGCTCGACGAGATGCGCGACGTCGTCTCGCGCGCGGCGACGGCGACCGACCAGGAGGTCGCGGCGCTGGCGCTCGAGGCGTGGAGCGCGAGGCGGCTCGTCACCTACGAGAACGCCGAGCGCGGTCTCCTCTTCGGCCGGCTCGACTTCGACGACATCGAGCGCCCGCTCTACGTCGGTCGCCGCTGGGTGCAGGACGAGGAGCAACGACAGCTCGTCGTCAACTGGCAGGCGCCGGCCGCGCGGCCCTTCTACACCGCGACGCCGGTCGATCCGCAGCGCGTCACCCTCCGCCGGCGCTTCCGCACCGCCGGCCGGCGGCTCACGGACATCGCCGACGAGTCGCTCGACGGCTCCACGCTCGACGGCGCGAGCGTCGGCGACTTCCTGCTCGACGAGCTCGACCGCAGCCGCGAGACACGCATGCGCGACATCGTCGCGACGATCCAGGCCGACCAGTACCGCCTGATCACACACGCTCCCGACCAGCCGCTCGTGATCCAGGGCGGGCCTGGAACCGGCAAGACCGCGGTCGGCCTCCACCGCGCGTCGTGGCTCCTCTACACCCATCGCGGCACCCTCGCACGCTCCCGGGTGCTCGTCGTCGGCCCGAACCGGCTCTTCATGGAGTACGTCTCGCACGTCCTGCCCGCGCTCGGCGAGCACGCCGTCGAGCAGCGAGCGGTCGACGACCTGGTGGACGGCGCGGCTCCGACGCTCGCCGACCCGCCGGAGGTGGCGCGGCTGAAGGCTGACACGCGGCTCGCCGAGGTGCTGGCCAGCGCCGTGGAGCTCCGGCTTGAGAGTAAGCCGGAGGAGATCAACCTGCGCCTGGGAGGCGAGTACGTCCGCGTTCGAGTACGTGAGATCGTCGAGCTCCTGCGCGAGGCACGCGAACGCGACGGAACGGACGCGATCGCCCGCGAGCGATTCCGGATGGCGCTCGTGCGCCGGTTCTACCTCGCCTACTCGGAGACGCTCGGCGGAAGCGCCCTTCGCGACGGGGAGGAGATCGAGAAGTCGTTGAAGGCGAACGGCTATCTCGCGCGGGTCCTCGAGCGCGCGTGGCCGGCGCTGGTGCCCGAGAAGCTCCTGCGGGCGCTCTTCGCACAGCCGGCCTTCTTGGCCGAGGCTTCCGACGGGATCCTCAGCGATGAGGAGCAAGCACTGCTGCGACGCCGCGGTACGGGCTGGAGCGACGGCGATCTGGCCCTGCTCGACGAAGCCAACGCGCTCGTCGGGACACCGCCGCGGAGCTACGGCCATGTGATCGTCGACGAGGCTCAGGACCTGACCCCGATGCAGCTGCGGATGATCGCTCGGCGGGCCCGCGAAGGTGGGCTGACGCTGCTCGGAGACGTCGCTCAGGCGACCGGCGCCGTCGTCTATCGAAGCTGGGACGAAGTGCTGCCGCACCTGCCGCATGCCGCGGAGGCCGAGATCGAGGAGCTCCGCCACGCCTACCGGGTGCCGCGCGAGATCATGGACGTCGCGTTGCCGCTGCTCGACGTGATCGCGCCGGACGTGGCGGCGCCGCTCTCGTACCGCAGGGGCGC
>JACCRW010000202.1 GCA_013813345.1 Actinomycetota bacterium | reverse complement strand
TCCGCGGTCGACCTCGACTTCCGCTACGGCTGCACGCCCGCGTGGTGGCAGCTTTGGAAGGGGCTCTACGAGGTCGGCGTCGACCTGATCGTGACGCCTTACCGCGGCCGCCCCGTCGAGTCGCCTTGGTGGCGGACGGCGCCGAATCCGACCTACTACGAGGGCGAGAGCTTCGTCGCCGCGCAGACGGGGCTCGCGCGGCTGAAGGGCGATCGAGTCCTGCGCCGCGCCGAGGATCGGCCCGAGGAGACCACGCTCGACCGGGCGACTCGCGAGACGATCTGGCGCTGGGTCACGCCGCGCTGGAAGCGGCACCTGACGAAGGTGCTGGAGCGCGAGCGCGACATCGACGCCGTGCTCGTCTTCACCGTCCCGATGGCGCACTTCCGCGGGATCCCCACCTACCTGCGCGAGCGGTTCAGCGTCCCCATCGTCTTCTACGACGGCGACGTGCCGATGAGCCTGCCCGAGTTCGGCGGCATGGACGGCGGCTTCAACTACTACCACGGCGCCGACCCGTCCGAGTACGACCTCGTGGTCTCGAACTCGGAGGGTGGGCTGCCGCGACTGCTCGAGCTCGGCGCGCGCCGGGCCGAGGCCGTCTTCTGGGGAGCCGACCCCGAGTTCTTCGCGCCGCGACAGGTCGAGAAGACGAGCGACGTCTTCTTCTACGGGCACGGGGATAAGTTCCGGCGCGACTGGATCGCCGCCCTGGTCGGCGAGCCGAGCCGGGCTGCGCCCGAGGTCGACTTCCTGCTCGGCGGCCGCGACTTCCAGGGCGACACAGGCAGTGCCCGCAGCGTCGACACGATCTCGTTCAACACGTTCTCGCGCGCGATCTCGCAGGCGCGGATCAACCTCAACATCACGCGCCGCTCACACGCGACGGTGAACGCGTCCTCGACGTGCCGGCCGTTCGAGCTGGCCGCGAGCGGCGCCACCATCGTCTCGAACCCCCACGCCGGGATCGAGCGCTGGTTCGAGCCGGGCAAGGAGCTGCTCGTCGTCGAGAGCGCGAACGAGGCCCTCACGGCCTACCGCGACCTGCTCGCCGATCCGGCCCAGGCCGAGACGATGGGCGCGCGAGCACGCGAGCGCGTCCTCGACGAGCACACCTATGCCCGGCGCGCGCAGCAGCTCCTCGAGCTCGTCGGCGTCGGCACGCCCTTGGCCGCCGGTGTCTGAGCCGCCCCTGTCTGCGCCCCGCCGGATCGCGATCGTCCCGGCGCGGAACGAGGAGGGCGCGATCGGGCTCGTCGTCGCCGAGATCCGCGCCTTCGATCCCGGCCTCGACGTGCTGGTCATAGACGACGGCTCCGTTGACCGCACGGCGGCGCGTGCCGCAGAGGCCGGCGCCACGGTCGTCCGGCTCCCGTTCAACCTCGGGATTGGCGGGGCCGTCCAGACGGGCTTCATGTACGCGCTCGCGCACGGCTACGAGCTCGCCGTCCGGCTCGACGGCGACGGCCAGCACGACCCCTCGGAGCTGCCGAAGCTGATCGAGCCCGTGCTCCGCGGCGACGCCGACATCGTCGTCGGCTCCCGCTTCGCGGCCCCGCCTTTCGACGGTGACACCGACTCCTACCGGCCGCCGCTCGCCCGCCGCGCCGGGATCCGCTTCTTCGCCGGGATCGTCTCGCTGCTCGTCCGCCAGCGCGTCACCGACACGACCTCCGGCTTCCAGGCCCTGAACGGCAAGGGGATCCGCCTCTTCGCTGACGACTACCCGCACGACTACCCGGAGGTGGAGGCGACCGTGATGGTCGTCAAGCACCGGCTGCGGCTGCTCGAGGTGCCCGTCCTGATGCGCGAGCGCGAGCACGGCTCCTCCTCGATCACCGCACTCCGCTCCGCCTATTACGTGCTCAAGGTGACGCTCGCGCTGCTCGTCGGCGTCTTCCGCCGCAAGGCAGTTCCCGCGAGAGATTGATGGGACTCCAGGCAACATCCTCCGGGCCGCCGACGCCCGCAAAGACGTCGCGAGGCGTCGTCCTCAGTCGCGCCCATACGAACCGGTATGGGCGCTCCCTGCGTCCTAGCCTCGCTCGCTTTGCGAACGCCGTCGGCGCGGCAATGCCACCTGGAGCCCCATCATGACCCCGCTCCGCGTCTCGATCGCCGCCTCGATCGCCTCGATCCTGCTGATCCTGATCGTCTTCGAGCTGATCCGCAGCCGCCGCCTCCGCGAGCGCTACGCGCTGCTCTGGCTCGCGACCGGGGTCGCGCTCCTCGTCCTCTCCGCTTGGCGCGGCGGCCTCAACACGATCGCCGGCTGGGTCGGCGTCTCGACCTACCCGCCGGCCGTCCTCTTCGCCGTCGCGACGGTGTTCATCCTCGCCGTCCTGCTCCACTACTCGACGGTGATCTCGCGACTCAGCGACCAGAGCACGATTCTGGCGCAGCGGGTGGCGCTGCTCGAGCAGCAGGCCCTCAGCGGTTCGCCGGTCGCACCGCGAGATGGAGGAGCCGGGCTTCGCCCGGTTCCGACCGAATCCGCCACGCAGAGCGAGTCCTAAGAAGGGGCTCGCGGGGGAAACATGGTTTCCCCCGCGCTAAGCGCACGATCCTGGCGCAGCGGGTGGCGCTGCTCGAGCAGCAGCAGGAGAGCGCGTCAGGAGAGTGAGCTTGCCGAGCTCGCGGCGGAGCGGGAACCGCGCTTCCAACCGGGCGAGGAGGCCCGGCTCGACGCGGAAGTAACGCCCGACGACGACTACGCGGATTCGCTCCCGGTCGACAAGCTCGAGGACGCAATCGGCGTCGAGGGAGCCGGAGGCGAACCGGACCGCCGAGGTGTCCACGAGCTCGCCCGGAAGAGCCCGCCCCGCCAGATAGGCGACAAGCGGCACGTCGGTCACGAAGACGCCGTCCTCCGGGACGAGCGCGCCGAGCTCAGCCGCGGCGGCCGCGAGGTCGGGCTCGGGAGCGGCGAGCCGATCGCTCCTGCGCCACTGCTGTGCGGAGCCGGCGAGCACGACGAGCGCGAGGGCGGCGACGGCGAGCCGCCGGCCTTCGGCGGCACGACCGAGCGCCGCGCCAGCCGGTACCGAGAACGCGGCCGCGAAGAGGACGAAGTGATGGTCGAGCAGCGGGCGCTGCCAGGCGAGAAACGCGGCCGAGGCGAGCGCCCACGCCCAGAGCGCGGCAAGGGAGCGCGGCCGGCCCGCCCGGACGAGCCAGCCCACGGCGCCCGCCGCGACGAGGAAGGTGAAGACGAGCCGCGGATCGAACGAGCGCGCCACCCGCTCGAGATTCGCGCCGAGTCCCTCGCCGGCCGAGCGCGCGTCCGCATGGAACGCGACGACGTCGTCGTAGAGCGCGCCGAGCACTCGGGCGTAGACCGCGAGCAGCGCAGCCGTCACGGCCGCACCACCCACTAGGAAAGCGCCGACGAGCCGACGCGACACGCCAAGCGTGAGCAGTAGGCCGACTGCCGGAACGAGCGCCGTCAGCACGAGCAGCTTGATCGAGACGGCTGCGGCGAGCACCGCGCCGGCGGCGAGCGCCAGCGGCAACGACTCCCGCCGCAGACCGGCCGCCAAGAGCGCGAGCCCACCGAGCGCGAGGGCAACCGAGGCCCCGTCGGCAGCAACCCGCGCCGACTCGGCGGCGTAGGCGGGCGCCGTCAGCAGAACGCCGGCGGCGACGAGCCCGCCGAGCCGGCCGGCAAGCGTCCGCCCGAGCGACCACGCAGCGACGACGCCGAGCACCGCGACCGCAACGAAGAGCGTCCGCGTCGACTCGATCGATTCGCCCGGAAGCGCCACCGCGAGCCGAACGAGCGCGTAGAAGCCCGGCGGCTGCGACGCGAACACGTCCTCGCCCAGACGCTCGCCCCTTCCGAGCGCATCGGCACTCGCGAGGTAGACGCCCTCGTCGTAGTTGGCGCCGCTGTCGAGCCCACGCGAGCAGAGAAGCGCGGCGGCGAGAACCACGCCGCCGAATTCGAGAGCCCCGCCGAGCCGCTCCCTCACGGGGTCGCAGCGACCGGCTGACTCAGCGCGATCACGTCGCCGCCCTCCGCATCGTTCTGCCAGTTCGTCGCGACCCCGATCCGGTAGAGCGCCCCCTCGGGCGGCGAGCCGTCGGTGAACGTGGGCTCGCGCGTCGAACCGAGCGGAAGCATCTGGAGCCGGCAGTCGGGCGAGCCTTCGGCCAGGCAGTCGAAGTCGGCGCCGTCCGCGGCCGTGCGGAAGACGCGGTAGAAGACCTCGGTCGCGCCGAAGTCGCGGTGGCTCCAGGCGAGCGTGCGGCTGGCGCCGTCGGCGCTGACCTCGACCTCGATCGACTCCTCGACCGGCGTCAGGATCGAGTCGATCGTGATCGCATCGGGCGCTTCGCGCGAGAGCGGCCGCGGGACCGCGATCGCGAGCAGCGGCAGCGCGACGAAGACCACTCCGCCGGCCGCGAGCACGCGTCGGGAGACCGGCGAAGGCCGGGCGACAACCCGCTCCGGGATCCGCCGCACGACGCCCGGCACGAGCAGCGGGATCGCGGCCGCCAGGAGGAAGTACGCCGGGTACGCCGGCATGAGGAGGCGAAAGAAGCTGCCGCTCTCGACCGTCGACTGCGCCGGTGTTCCCTTGAAGACGAGGAAGGCGGCGAACCAGCCGGCGAGCAGTCCTGTGACCGGCACCGAGCGCCGGACGACCGCCAAAACGCCCGCGAAGGGCAGCCACTGGAGCACGCGCACGCTCCAGAAGAACTCGCGCAGCTCCGCCATGTTGCTTCGGAAGTTCGCCCAGTCGAGGTCGACGTAGCGGCCGATGTCGATGCTGGCGCCGACCGTCGCGCCCACGGTCGTCCCGGCCGCGAGCCGCGTCTGCTCGAAGGCGAAGACAGGCAGGTCGCCGAGGCCGCGCACCTTCCAGAGGAGGAGGAGCAGGAGCGGCGGCCCGAGGCCGGCGGCATAGGGAAGCACGAGGCGCCAGCGCCTCGCCAGCAGAACGAGCAGCGCCGGCCCGAGGAGGAAGAGCACGTTCGCCGGCTTGATCGCGATCGCGAAGCCCGCGGCGAGCCCCGCGAGCGCCGCGTTCGACCAGTCGTCCGCATCGAGCGCGCGGACGACGAGCCAGGCGGCGACGAGCAAACAGACCATCGAAGGGAAGTCGGCCAACGCGGTCAGCCCCAGCGCCTGCGGCAGGAACTGCTCCACGTAGCGATCGTGGTAGTCCGCCCGGAAGAAGGGGATCGCCAAATACGGCGCAGCTACCCAGAGCGCCGACGCCCAGAGCGCTAGCAACCGCCCGCCGATCCGCGCCGCCAGCCCGTACACGCACACGAGCGCGATCGGCCCGAGCACGAGCGCGTTCAGTCCGATCACCGCCGGCAGATACGAGACGTAGTCGCTCTCGGCGAGCCAGCCGAACGGGAGCAGGACGACCGGCCAGCCGTAGCCGAGGATCGCGGGCGGCAGGTCGCCGCTTCCGAGCAGCCAGGCGTTCGTCGAGTAGTTGATCTGGTCCCCGCCCTGGTAGAAGACGAGCCCGTTGTGGCGCACCGTCAGCGCGAAGGCGAGGAGCGCGAGCCACTGGACGGCGACGAGCCCGGCGAGAACGGGGACCGGGCGATCCGCGAGTCGCAGCGCACCACGCGTGAGCGCCGAGCCGGCCTGCGAGACCTCGCTCCACCCGCGCTCGAGCGGCGACTG
>JACCRW010000195.1 GCA_013813345.1 Actinomycetota bacterium | reverse complement strand
GCCTTTCGACGCGTACGCGATTTCCAGTCGCGCTCCTTCGGCCGCTCGGACACCTCTCCGGGCGAGCGACAGGGTATCCGGCTACGGCTCAGCGGCACCGGAAGACCGCACGGATCGTGTGAGTCCTGTCGAACCCAACGCGGCAGACGGCCTTGCCGCGGCAGTTGCGGCCGATCCGCTGCTCAGCCTTCGACTCGAGCGACGGCACGTTACGCCAGGAATAGGTGTCGCACGATGAGGTCGCGAAACGTGGTCTGGCTCTGCCGCGGAGGGATCAGGCGTTCAAGAACTCCCGGCAGTTGATCGTCGCGAAAGCGTTCCCATGCGGCTTGCGACTCCCAGACATCGATCACGCGGAATCCTTCGTCGGTGGGGCCGGCGACGTGTACCAAGAGGCCCTCCGGAACAAGGTCGCCGATTGACTCGCATCCCTCGAGATAGGCGCCCCAACTCGCAGGAACGTCCTGCACCACGGCATAGATCGTGGCGGGCACGGTCGCTACCCCCTGTGGCTCGAGGTTAGGCGCGCCGCCCTTGCCGTCGCGGGACCCGTTCGGTTGGACGACCGTGCAAGCGCCCTTCCTCGCGGCCACGGACGAGATGACAGCTGGGCCTACAGAAACGGCTGCCGTGGGAATCGTGAGCATCATCTTCAACATCGGCTCTCCTCGAGTGCGCTGATGTCCACGATCCTGGCTGAGGCTGGTAGAGGATCGGTCGAGGCTGGCCGTAGCGCCTTACGATCCACGGAATGCCGCTCGTCTACCGGATCCTGGGGCCACTGGAGATCGCGCGCGACAGCGAGCCCCTAGTCGTGAGCGCCGCGAAGGAGCGGACGCTTCTCGTCCACCTTCTTCTGCACGCCAACGAACGCGTGTCGGTGGAGCGGTTGGCGGGAGCGATCTGGGAGGAGCAACCGCCACCCTCGGCGCCAAAACTGCTTCAGCTCTACATCTCGAACCTGCGCAAGGTGCTGGGCTCTGCCGTGATCGCGACCGTCTCAGGCGGCTACCGGATCGATGTCGCCGCTCCGGAGCTTGACAGCCTTGGCTTCCGAGCTCTGCTGGATGAAGGCCGCGCCGCGCGGTCGCGTGGTCATCTTCGAGTGGCGTCCGACGCTCTCCGAGAGGCACTGTCGCTGTGGCGGGGAACCGAGGTTGCGGGCGGTGGCGACGACCGCAACAGCGCCCCCCTTGAGGAGTTGCGGCTCGAGTGCGTCGAGGAGCGGCTGACGTTGTTGATCGAGCTTGGCAATCACGACGAGGCGCTGCCGGAGCTCTCGGCTCTCTGCGCCGAACAACCGCTTCGGGAGCGGCCGCGCGCGCAGCTGATGATCGCTCTCTACCGCGCAGGCCGGCAGGCGGACGCGCTCGAGGTCTTCCGCGACGCGCGCCGAACGCTCGACGAGCAGCTCGGACTCGAGCCGGGCGAGGAACTGCGTTCGCTCGAGCGCGCGATTCTGAGACATGATCCCGAACTCGTACGTCCGGCACCGACTAGCTTCTCGCTGCCGCTACCGGCGCCGAGGACGCAGCTGATCGGGCGCGAGCGCGAGCGGACGGAACTGCGTGCGCTGGTCAGGCGGGCCGATGTCCGCTTGCTCTCCCTGGTCGGCGCGGGCGGGAGCGGCAAGACCCGCCTCGCGCTAGCACTGGCCGCCGACGCGAACGGGCTCTTCGCGGACGGTGTCGCACTGGCCGAGCTCGGCGCGGTTCGCGATCCCGCGTTCGTCGCGCCGGCCGTGGCCGTCGCGCTTGGCGTGTCGGAGCGGCCGGGTGAGCCGCTGGGCACAACGGTCGCCGAGGCGATCGCGGATCGCGACTTGCTGCTCGTCGTGGACAACTTCGAGCAGGTCATCGAGGCTGGCCCGTTCCTGCTCGAGCTCCTGGGAGCGGCACCACGCCTCACGCTCGTAGTGACGAGCCGTCGCGTCCTACATATCTCGGGCGAGCAGGTCTTCACTGTTCAGCCGCTCCCGGACGACGACGCCGTGGCGCTCTTCCTCGCCCGCGCGCAGGCGGGAGACACCGCGCGAACGCTGCCGCCTGACGCGCTTGGCGACATCCGCGAGATCTGCCGGCGCCTCGACGGGCTGCCGCTCGCGATCGAGCTCGCGGCTGCGCGGGCACGCCTGCTGACCCCACGTCAGCTGCTCGAACGACTGCGCCGGAGCGTGACAGTGCTCGCGTCGGGCCCCCGCGACCTTCCGGCTCGTCAGAAGACGCTACGCGACACGCTCGCCTGGAGCGTCGCACTCCTCGGGCCGGACGAGCGACAAAGCCTGACGAACCTCTCGGTCTTCTCCGGCGGTTGCTCCCTGGACGCGGCCGCGCACGTGGCCGGCGCCGATCTCGACCGCCTCGCGACGCTCGTCGACCACAGCCTCCTCCACCGCGATCCGGCCGCCGAGGAACCGCGGTTCCAGATGCTCGAGACCGTGCGTGAGTACGCGGCCGAGCAATTGCGCGATCAGCGCGACGGTCTGCGGCAGGAGCACGCGGTCTACTTCACCGATCTGGCGGAACGGGCCGATCTGCGCGGGACCGACCAACAGCGCTGGTTGGAGCGGCTCGACCGCGAGCGGGACAACCTCCGGGCTGCTCTCGATTTCGCTGCCGCGATCCCCGACCCTGGGCTCGAGCTGCGACTGGTGAGTGCGCTCTGGCGCTTCTGGTGGCTCCGAGGCGAGCTCGCAGAGGCGCGTAGTCGCCTCGAGCAGGCAATCGCGCGCGGGTCGGGGGCGGATCCGTCGCTCGTCGCCCAGGCGTGTGCTGGTGCGGCAGGCATCGCGTGGAGCCAGGGCGATCCCGGCCGTGCGCGGGAGTTCGCGCACAAGGGTCTGGGCGCGACCGCTGCGGGAGGCGACGACGTGGCCACGCTCTACTGCCACACCGTCCTCGGCCTTATCTCGAGAGACGAAGCCGACTTCGAAGGAGCGCGCGAGCACCTCGAACAGAGTGCGTCCATCGCCGCCGCCCTCGGACGTGAGCCCGATGTGCACGTCGCGAAGATGAACCTCGGCTCGGTCGCATTCGACTCGGGTGACTACACGACGGCGGTACCGCTCTGGCAAGAGGTTCTCGCCTATCACCGCGCGCGCGGCGCCGAAGAAGGAACCGCGATCGCACTCCTCAATCTCGGTCTGGCCGCACTCCGGCTCGGTCACCAGGAGGAGGCTCACCACCAGTTCGCGGAAGCAGAGGGGCTCTTCGACCGCCTCGGGTTCCGCGAGTACCACGTCTACGCGCTGCACGGGCTCGCCGCCGTGGCGGCAGCCGAGCGTCGAGGAGCGGAGGCCGCTCGACTCCTCGGGCGCGCGGCCCGGCTGCTGGCGGAAACCGGCTCGGCGGCTGTCGCGTTCGATCCCGCTCTCGCCCGCGACGCGGAAGCGAGCGCTCGTGCTCTTCTCGGCGACGAAGGGTTCGCGACGGCGTTTGCCGCCAGCGTGCGTGGCTAGCAGCGGCACTCGAAATCGGCGGCCGCGCAGTACGCGCCGTAGCTGCACCCGCTGCAGCACTTGGCGCCCGGTGGGCAGGTCCCGCAATCTGATGAGACGTCGACGCACTGTCCCTTCTGGCACTTCTTACCCGGGGGGCACGGCGGGTTGCATTGGTCTGCCGAAGTAGGGGGAGGAGCACAGATCGAGCCGCTGCAGAGGTAGCCCGCGGGGCAGCAGATGCCTTCGCAATTGGTCATCCCGATAGGCGCGCAGCCACCGGGGGGCTGCGGCGTCGGGCCGCGCTTGGGCGGCGGCGGGGCCGGCGGCGGAGGTTGCTTCCGCCCGCAGTCGTCGAGAACGACGCACCGCCTCCTATCGTTAATTAGCCGCTGATATGCCTGGACCTGACAGAGAGGGTTGAAGATCAGAGCCCCAGTGGCGAGGAAGTGGCTTGGTTCGGGAAGACCCGAGTTGCAGGCGATCGACTGCCGCCGATACAGATCGTCGGCAGCGGCCAAGCAGGCAGGCTCGCACTCAGGAAGTGATGCAGCTGCTGCTCTGGTAGGACGAATCAACGGCCCCGCGCCCAGAAGGCCGACCCCGAGGCCGAGGGCACGCACGCCGTCGAGCCGCGAGAACGGACGCTCGCGCGGAGCGGCAAGCAGGCTCGACGGCACGAGCGGCAAGTGGGCTGTCGCGCGGCTCGCACCGAGTCTGACGAGCCTCCGGCGGGAGAGTGCGGGGCTTGGCGGTCTCGGCGGCGCGCCGGCTGCGGAGGCGTGTACGGGCTCCGGGGAGCCTGCCGCTGAACGGAGGGCTAGGCGATCGAGCCAATGCTCCATCGCTCAACAGTCCTTACCGGTGCAGCCGAGCACGAGGTTCGCCCCAGAGGCGAGCGAACGGGCCTGCTGGAGCGGTTTCGTCGCCTGCGCCAGATAGCGGCTCGACTCTCTTGCACGGGGGCTGGCGACCGCGTGTCCGAAGTGCTCCAGACCGATCGCGAGCAAGGAGAGGCTTCTCGTCGCGAGCTGCTTCGCCTGCACGGCCCGCTCGCCGCTCACGGGCACGGCTTTGAGCGCCTCCCTCAACGCCAGCAGCTGTGCTCGCTCGTTGCGCAGTGCCGCCCTGGCCGCTGCCCGCGAGGCCTGCTTCTGCTTCGCGCGGGACAGTGCGAGGAGCGTACGCTGCACCTCGCGCGAGTCGGCGACGAGTCGCGGATTCGCGAGCTTGATCACCATCCTCAATCCGAGCAGCTCCGGATCGTCGGCGGCGGCTACGCCGAGGCTCTGACGATCCGCGGCCGCAGCCGATCCTGCGCTCGCGAGCATTGCGCCACCGGCCGCAAGTCCGAGAGCCAAGCGGAGATCTTGCGGCTCCGCAACCTCGTCGGACGCCGGCGCCGGCTTTGCGACGAGCGCTCCGATTGCGTCCGACCCGATGGCGACCGCGCTCGCGACGAGGCCCTCGCCGTCGATGAGGAGCGCGGCCGGGGTCGCGGTGACGCCGTATGCCTCGGCCACCTCGCGCCCGACCTGCAGCGCAACATCTCGCAGAGGCGAAGATTTCGCGGGAGTCCCCTCGCTGACGAGAGCTACCGTGAGCTCCCGCGCGCGCTCGTCCTGCCAGCGCGCGAGCTGCGGTAGGAGCTCCTGACACGGCCCGCAGCCGGAGTGGCCGAAGACGAGCAGCACGGGCCGGCCCCGGGCAAGCAAACCGGCGAGCGTCAACCGGCCGCCGGCCGCGGTCGACAGGTCGAACGTGGGAGCCGGCGTACCCACCGCAGCGACAGCGTTCGCGCTGCCCTGACTCGCGCGCTCAACCTCCCGCAGCCGCACGAGGATTCGGCCGTTCTGACGCAGAAGCTGGAACCAGAGCCACGCCTGAGCACCGACCACTGCGACGACGGCGGCGCTGCCGAGGACGATCAGGCGCTCGCTACCTGTGAGTACTGCCGCTCGGGGCTCGAGCAGAACCACCGCCCCGGCCAGGGCTCCGAGTCCGGCGTTGCGGAGGAGCGTCGGCCATCCGGCCGGCGCGGAGTGCAGACGGCCGAAGCAGTGGCAGCTCGGACGGCGTCCACGCACGAGCGCCGCCCCGATCGCGACAGAGAACGTCCCTAGCAACACCAGCGCTGCGATCGCACCCCAGCGTCCCGATGCGTTCGGAACGAGGGCGGCAGCCGCCCCGAGCTCGACGAGCGGGAGCATGATCGCCGCTTGTCGAGCGAGTCGCGCCGGCACCCCGAAATCGAGGAGTGCGCGGCGCGATCCTTCACGGTCGAGCAGTTTCGCGATGCCGGCCACTCCGAGCACGGCGGCCAGAAGGAGGCGGCTGAGGAGCAGGAAGACTGCCATGTTCGATCAGACGACGAGCTTGGCGACGAACCGGCCGCCCTTGCCGTCACAGGTCGCGTTCAGGTGCAGAACGGCCACCACCTTGCCGGGGGTGACGAAACGACCGACGATCGACCAGACGGTGAGGCTGCCGGTGTTGCTGAACGCCTTGAAGCTGCCGTCCTTCTTGATCGCGAACGAGATCCAGTTCGCGGGTCGCTGGGTTCCGCACCAGAAGGTGGTCCGAGCCCGCGTCCCCGTCGAGGAAACCTTGATCACGACCCTCTTCGACAAAGCAAGCTCGGCGCTGGCATGCAGCGTGCCTTCGTAGGAGCCGCTCTTCTTCGGGATGGCACCCGCGGCGAGCGCGGGAACGGTGAGCAGCGCAACGGCAACGACGGCCGCTGCGAGCAACGGTGAGATGCGGTTCATAACCCCTCGTTTCGGTGTCGGTTCGCACGGCGCGATCCGTTGCAGTCACGATTCCAGACGCCGGTCTAGCATCGGTATAGCCCTCCGAGTGCGGGTGCGCACGGAGCGCACGCCGTCGAAAGGCGGCTGCGTTGACGGGCGCGGGGACCGGCTGGAGACGCTACGCGCGGGCCAATCAGAGTTCAAGCGGAGGGGGAGGGATTTGAACCCTCGATCCGCCGTTAAGACGGATA
>JACCRW010000243.1 GCA_013813345.1 Actinomycetota bacterium | reverse complement strand
CTGAAGCCCGACCTCGACCGGCTCGGCGTCGAGTACCTGAACACCGATCTCGCAACCGGCTCGGCCTTCCCGGACGGAACGAGCGCCTTCCTCTCCACCGACGGCGCGGCGAACGTCGCCGAGCTCGGCGAGGCTTGGCAGCGGCAGTTCGACGAGTTCATGGCGAACGCCGACATCGCGTTCGGCGTCCTCGGCACAGAGCTCTGGTCGACCGCCGGACTTGGACTCGGCCGCCAGGCGTACTCGCGCTTCGGCCGCCGCGGCCTGCTCGAGTTCGGCGGTCGGGTGCTCACGACCGCGCGCGATTGGCTGACCGAGACCTTCGACGACGACGAAGCAGCGCACGGGCTGCTCGCGCCGTGGGTGCTGCACACGGGGCTAGGCCCGGATCAGGCGACCTCCGGCTTCATGACGCAGGTGATCGCCTGCGCGCTCCAGCTCGGCGGGATGCCCGTTCCGCGCGGTGGCGGCGTCAAGCTTGTGGACGGACTGGCGACGATCGTCCGCGAGGCGGGCGGCGAGCTCCGCACGGAGGCGGAGGTCGAGACGATTCTCGTCTCCGACGGTAGAGCGACGGCTGTCCGGCTCGCGGGCGGGGAGAGGATCGGCGCCTCCCGCGCGATCCTGGCGAGCGTTACCCCGACCCAGCTCTACGGCCGCCTGCTCGGCGACGGCGACACGCCGAGGAACGTCCGAGAAGCGGCGCGCCGCTTCCGGTACGGGCGCGGCGAGATGCAGATCCACCTCGCGCTCAGCGAGCTCCCGCGCTGGCGCGGCGACGAGCGCCTCGCGCGGACGCCGATCGTCCACGTCACGCCCGGACTCGACGGCGTCTCGCGCGCGGTCAACGAGGCCGAGCGCGGCCTAATGCCGGCCGAGGCCACGATCGTCTGCGGCCAACCCGTCGCGGTCGATCCCTCGCGAGTGCCCGACGGGTCGTCGATCCTCTGGATCCAGCTCCAGGAGCTGCCCCCGCAGCCGAAGGGCGACGCGGCGGGCGAGCTCGACACGGCGAACGGCTGGGACGAGCGGCTGCGCGAAGCGTACGCCGACCGGATCGTCGAGCGGCTCGCCGGCCACATCGAGAACCTCGAGGCTGCGATCCTCGGCCGAGTCGTACTCGGACCGGCGGAGATCGCCGCGGCGAATCCGAACTGGGTCGGCGGCGACATCTACGGCGGCTCGTGCGCGCTCGACCAGAATCTGCTCTGGCGGCCGACCCCGGCGATGCCCGGCCACGAGACGCCGGTCGAGGGCTTGTTCCACATCGGCGCGAGCACGCATCCCGGCCCAGGCCTCGGCGCCGGCTCCGGTTACCTCGCTGCGAAGCGGCTGACCCGCCCGCCGCTTCCGCGTCGTCTGCTCGCGAAGCTCCCCGGTCTCTAATGCGCCTGTCGCTGAGCGAGATCTCTACCGTCGGCGCAAGCTTTCGCGACGACCTCCGCGCCTACGCGGCGGCCGGGTTCGACGGAATCGGGATCTGGGAGATGAAGCTCGGTGACGACGACGCCGATCTGGGCGCGTTCCGCGAGAGCGGCCTCCGCGCGACGAACTGCGTCCCGCTCGTCCCCTCGATCCTGCCGAACACCGTGATCGAGGGCCCGCTCGATGTCGAGGAGCGAATCGAGTCCCTTTGCGCCAGCATGGCCCGCTTCGCCCGCTACGAGCCGGAGTCGGTCCTCTGCCTGACAGGGCCGGCGGGTGAGCTGGAGGAGGCGGAGGCGCGCCGCCTCGTCAGCGACGGACTACGCAGAATCGCAGCAGCCGCCGCAGCGGCCGGCGTCCGCCTCGGTCTCGAGCCTATCCACGCCTCCGACCGCGACGCCCTGACGCTCGTCACCACGATCCCCGAGGCACTCGCGCTGCTCGCCGAAGCCGGGCTACCGGACGTCGGGATCATGGTCGACCTCTGGCACGTCGGGGACACGCCGACGATCGAGCGCGACCTGCGCGACCACGTCGATCGGATCACCGGTGTCCACGTCGCCGACTGGCACCCGCCGCCGCGAACCGATCGCGCCCTCCCGGGCGAGGGCGTCTCGCGAACGCGGGAGCTGGTGACGATCCTGGCCGATGCCGGCTTCCGAGGCTCCTGGGACGTCGAGATCTTCGGAGATCCGAAGCAGCCCGACTCGATCTGGTCGCTCCCGGTCGACGAGGCCGCGCGCCGTGCCTACGAGGCCGCGGTCGGCGTGCTCCCGTAGGAGCGGCGGAAGTAGAGGATCGGCACGCGGGCGGGATCCGGCGCGCTCCCCGCCTCGACGAGTCCGATCAGAATCAGATGATCGCCCGCCTCGAGCTCCTGCTCGGTCAGGCACTCAGCGAAGGCCAGCGCGTCCTCGGTGAGGCAGGGAACGCCGCCGAGCCCCGGCTCCCAGCGCACGTCGGCGAACTTGTCCTCCGCCTTCGAGGCGAAGAGCGCGCAGAGCTCGGCGCCGCCGTCGCTCATGAAGTTGACCACGAATCGTTTCGCGTGTCGCAGCGCTGCGAGCGTCCTGCTCGTCCGGTCGACGCAGACGAGGAGCAGCGGCGGCTCGGCCGAGACCGCGCAGATCGCGTTCGTCGTCAGACCCCGCGGCCGACCCTCTTCGTCGAGCGTCGTCACGATCGCGACCCCGGTGGGGAACGCGCTCATGATCGAGACGAACTCCTCGCGCGTGACGGCCATGCCCAAAGCTTACGACGGCCGACTCTCGCCGTATGGACGGTCTACTGGGATCTGTCTGGCGTCCGAAGCCCCTGCTCGTGAACATGACGGAGGAGAATCGCATCGGAGACAAACGCGGTTTCGAGTGCTTCTCGCTTGAGCGGCTCTCGACGGACGACGTGCCCTAGGAGGATCGGCAAGATGTCTTAAGCTCGCACACGTGCCAGTCAGGGACGCCACTCCCGAGGATGTGCCACGGATGGCCGACCTCGCTGAGCAGAAACGCGAGCAGTACAAGACGCACGCGCCCGTCTTCCACCGCCCAACGGAAGGCGCGCGGGAGATTCACGAGCCGTTCCTGCGTTCCCTTGTCGATGACGCGGAGCGCGTTACCCTCGTTCACGAGGCAGACGACGGCAACGTGGACGGGTTTCTCATCGCCATGTTGGTTCCGGCTCCGCCTGTCTACGACCCTGGCGGCCCAACCTGCTCCGTAGACGACTTTATGGTCGAATCGCCGGAGCGTTGGGAATCAGCGGGCCGGGCGCTGCTCGAACGAGCTGTCGAGATAACCAGGGAGCGCGGAGCGGTGCAGACGGTCGTTGTCTGCGGACCTCAGGATCAGCCGAAGCGCGCGATGCTGATCAGCCTGGGCCACGACGTCGCTTCTGAGTGGTTCACGCTGCCGTTCGCGCAATCCTGAGCGCCAGCGCGAGGCGCGAAAGCATCACGAGATCAGCTTCGCTTAGCTCCCCGGGTTGGACTCGAACCAACAACCTACGGATTAACAGTCCGCCGCTCTGCCAATTGAGCTACCGGGGAAGGCGCGGGAGATTGTAGCGAGGCGCGGGCGGACTCAGGCCAGCTCGAGAATCGCCTCCTGGACGCGCGCCAGCGCCGTTTGCAGCTCCTTCAACTCGCTCAGCTCGGCGGCCGCGAGCTCGCGGCGCAGCCGCCGCTCGCGCAGGTTGAGCAGGCGCTCCTTGCCGGTTCGCTCGTCGAGCCCCTCACGCGCGGAGCGGGCGTCGAGCTCCGCCTTCAGCACCACGAGCTCCACGTCCTCCCCGCCCTCGACGAGCTGATTCCGGAAGCGACGGTGGAGGGTCGAGTCGAAGTGCTCGGGCGAGACCTCGGCAAGGAGCGTCACGAGCGAGGGATGGGCGACGCACGCCGCCAACGCATCGCGCTCCAGCCGGTCGCCCGTTTGCAGCATCTTCGGCGAGAGCTCCTGCGCCAGCGTTCGGACGCCACCCTTCGGCGCCAGGCTGGAGAGCGTCTCCTTCGGGAGGCTGAGCCGGCCGGCGAGCAGCCGCAACGCGTCCTGCCACTCCGGTGAGTCCTCGCTCCGCTGCAGGACCTCGCGCGCCCGGACGAACGCCTCCTGCCGATCCGGAGTCCGCTCGAGCTCGAGCCGGACCCGGTAGACGACATAGCTCTCTGCGCCGGCGAGCCGCCGCTCGAATCCGGCGGGCGCGTCGGCCGGATCCTGCCCTTTCGGCAGGGTCACGACCCGGACGTCGAGACCGAGCGTCGCGGCGAGCTCCATCCCGCGCAACGTCGCGTCCTCACCGGCCGCGTCCGCGTCGAAGCAGAGATAGATCCGTCTCGTCAGCCGTTGCAGCTCTTTCAGCTGCCGCTCGGTGAGCGCGGTTCCCATCGAGGCGATGACGGGCTCGAACCCGACCTGACGCAAGGCGATCACGTCGGTGTTCCCCTCGACGACGACGGCGCGCTCCTGCTTCGCGATCGCGGTGCGGCCGAGATGGAGGCCGTAGAGCAGAGCCGACTTGCGGAAGAGCTCGGTCTCCGGCGTGTTCACGTACTTGCCGCGCAGCGGATCGTCCTCGCGGAGCTTGCGTGCCTGGAAGCCGACGATCCGCCCGCGCGCGTCGGCGAGCGGGAACATGAGCCGAGGCGGGAAGTAGTCGCGGTCTGCCGCGTTCGTGAGTCCAGCCGACCGCAGCTCGTCGCGCGTGAAGCCCTTCTCCTGGGCCTTGCGCACGAGCCCGTCGCCCGGTGAGAGACCGAGCCGGAACTCACGGCAGATCGGCTCGTGCAGGCCGCGACCCTCGAGATACCCGCGTACGGGCTCGCCCGCGGCGGATTCCCACAAGTGCCGCTCGTAGAAGGAGGTGGCCTGCTCGAGGAGCGCGTGCAGCCGGTCTCGGCGTTGCCTCGAGGC
>JACCRW010000138.1 GCA_013813345.1 Actinomycetota bacterium | reverse complement strand
GATCCAGCCGGCTCCGTGCTCGAGGCGCAGCGGACACTCGTCTATCTGACGCTCGTCCTCGCTGCGGCGATGGTCGCCGGCTCCCTCCTCACGGGCGTGCTCGCCGGAATCGGCGTCGTCTGCGCCTACGCCGTCGGGCAACGGCTCGTCGAAGGGCCACCGGAGCCGCCCGATCCGTTCGAGGGGACGCTCCTCCAGGAGCCGCTCGGCTACGCGAACGGGCTCGGCGCGCTTGCGGCGATCGGGCTGGCAGTCGTGATCGCGCGGCTCCTCTCGGCTCGAAGCCTGCGCGAGCGTGCGCTCCACTTCACGCTCGCGAGCCTGTTCCTCGTCACGCTGCTCCTGACGGGGAGTCGCGGCGGCGTCGTGGCAGCGCTTGTCGGAACCGCCGTTGCGGTGGCGCTTCGCTCGGGCCGGCTGCGCCTCGCCCGCGGAATCGGAGCGGTCGCGGCGCTCGTACTCGTCGTCGCGCTCGCGCTTCCCGTGGGCTCGCTCGCTGACGACCTCGCGGAGCGAGGCGGAGACCGGCCCTGGTACTGGCACGTCGCCTGGGAGGAGGTCGCCGAGGCGCCGCTCGCCGGCAAGGGCGCGGGCACGTTCTACCTGGCGTGGCTCGAGCGCCAGCCGATTCCCACCGGAACGCTGGACGCCCACAGCCTCTATCTCGAGCTGCTCTCCGAGCTCGGCCTCGTCGGGCTGGCACTGCTCGGGCTCGCGCTCGTCCCGCCGCTCCTACCGGCGTTCCGCGGCGTCGATGCGGCCGCCGCCGGCGGCTACGTCGCCTTCCTCGTCCACGCCGCACTCGACTGGGACTGGGAGCTGCCGGCTGTCACGGTCGCCGGGCTCCTCTGCGGCGCAACCCTGCTCGTGCGCGAACGCGCAAGTTCCGCGCGGGAATAGCGTCTACCTCTGCGACCAGGTAAAAGGAGAATCATGAACCGAAACGCAGCTCAGAAGCTTCGCTTGGCCCTCGTGGCGGTGCTGACCGCGGCGCTCGTCCTCTCGGTCGCCGCGCTCGCTGCAGCTCCGAGCAAGGGAAAGCCCCCGGGCAAGCCTGCCAAGTCGGGCAAGCCGGGGAAGTCGGCGAAAGCCAAGTCGCCTTCGGCGGCTCAGTACCAGTACGGCAAGACGAAGGTGACGATCTGCCACAAGGGCAAGTCGATCACCGTCGGCGGGCCGGCCGTGAAGGCGCACCTGCGTCACGGCGACTCGATCGGCCGCTGCCCGTAGGGGGAGACGCGCTGAACGTCGGCGGCGGAGGCTCAGCTCGAGCCTTCGCTGCCGACGGATGCGCTACCGTCGGTACATGAAGGGCGGGCGGCACCCGATCCGAACCGGCGGGCCTATGGCTCTGTTCGTGCTCGCAGCGGTGCTGGTCGCGGGCTGCAGCGCCTTCGAGGCGAAGCGATCGGTGGCTGCGGCTCCCTACTATCCGCGAGCCGAAGCTCCCATCTCCACCGCGAGCGTCGCCCCACGTCCGCCAGCCGCGCAGCCCGCGCGAAAGACGAACGAGGTCGCGAAGCCGGTCGCTGCGACGCCGAAGCAGCCTCGAACGGCCCCCGGCTGCACGGCTGTTGTGCAACCGCTGCGCACGCGCGCACTGGCTTTCGCGGCAGTCGTGCGGACGCGAGCCCGCGTCCACGCGAGCCCGAACGGGCGCTCGCTCGCCCGCTACGACCGACTGAACGCCAACGGCGTCCCGATGATCTTCGGCGTGCTCGGCCGCGCCGACTGCGACGGCCGCTGGCTCCGGGTGCAGCTACCGAGCCGGCCGAACGGCGTGCGCGCCTGGGTCCGCGCGCGCGACGTCCAGCTGATCCGCGTGCGGACGAGGATCGAGGTCGACCTCTCCGCCCGTCGCGTCACGCTCTACCGGAAGGGCCGCGAGCTGATCTCGACGCGAGCAGCGATCGGCGCCACCGACACGCCCACCCCCACCGGCAGCTATTACGTCAACCAGCGCCTGGTCCCGTCGAATCCGAGCGGGCCTTACGGCCCGGGGGCGATCGGCGTCTCCGCATTCTCGCCGGTGCTCCAGGACTGGATCCAGGGGGGGCCGATCGCGATCCACGGTACGAACCAACCTCACCTTCTCGGCGGCGCCGTCTCGCACGGCTGCGTCCGGATCCACAACGACGCCCTCGTCCGCATGTTCCGGCTCGCGCTGGCGGGCACGCCGGTCGTGATCCGCGCGTAGCGGGACCGCCCGGCTGCGTCCGTCAGAGCAGCGCTTGCTTTGCGGCCGCGTCGAACGGCGTCAGCTCGAAGGGAAGGAGCGTCCGGAGTCTCTCCTCGCGCGCGATCGTCGGGTTCTTCAGTCCCTCGATCAGCGGCCGCGCGACCGAGGCGTTGACCGGGGTGACGAGATGGAGCCAGAGCGAGGAGAGGCGCGGCGTCAAGACGGGCACCTCGAGCAGTCGCGGTCGGCGGCCGCGCAGGCTCGCGATCCGCTCGATCATCCGGCGGTACGTCATCACCTCCGGCCCACCGGCGTCGAAGCTCCCGGCGAGCGCGGCCTCGTTCCCGCAGACGCCGGCGAGGTAGCGCGCGATGTCGTCGAGCGCGATCGGCTGCGTCGGCGTCGAGACCCACCTCGGGGTGATCATCGCCGGCAGCCGGTCGACGAGCGCGACGATCGTCTCGAAAGCCGCGCTGCCTTTGCCGACGATCATCGCGGCGCGCAACGTCGTGACAGGAACTGACCCACCGGCCAGGCGCTCACCCGTCTCCCGCCGACTCCGCAGGTGCGCCGACGCTCCGGCAGCGTCGTCGCCGAGCCCACCGAGATAGACGATCTGGCGCACGCCGGCCTGCTCCGCCGCCGATGCGACGTTCCCCGCCGCGACCCGATCCTCTTCCTCGAAGTTGCGCGACCCGAGCGAGTGGACGAGGTAGAGCACGACCTCCGCCTCCTCGACGGCTCGACCGACGTCGGCGGCCGAGCCCGCATCGCCCTCGATCCAGTGGATTCCAGGCTCGGCCGGGCGGGCGGATCGTGAGACCGCGACGACCTCGTGCTCTGGAGTGAGGAGCGGCAGCAGCGCGCGACCGACGACGCCCGTCGCTCCGAAGATCGCGATTCTCATGAGCGTCCGTCCGCGACGAGCTGCGTGAAGTAGCGACGGCTGACCGCGGCGTGGAACGGGCTTTGGCCCTTCGCGTAGAGCGCTCCCGTCCACCAGGGGGCGCCGAGGCGGGCGGCCAGGCGCGGGAGGTACTCCTCGACGGTCACGCTCAGCTCGAGCTCCTCGCCGGCGCGACGCTGGGCGAGCGTGATCGATCCTCCCGGACGCAGTGCGAGCAGCCCGCCCTGGATCGAGTGGCGGCAGGAGACGAGCTCATCGGAGAATGCGAGCTCGGGTGGGCCGAAGCAGAGCAGGCTCGCTCCGCCGAGCAGCGTCAGGCGACCGCCGTCGTCCGTCCAGCGCGGACGCACGCTGCCGCGCGTGAAGCGGTCGACCGCCTGCCAGTACGCGACTCCGAGCCACCGCGCGCCCGACTCCGAGCTCTCGACGACCGGCTCAGTCACGCGAACGCGCTGGCTCGACTCGAAGGCGCCCGAGTCGAGCACCCGCTCGTTCGTATCCCAGCCGCGGAGCATGAGCTTCACGCCTCCCCGGATCGGGCCGCCCGGAACCGTCGCACGGCCTCGACGTGGTCGACGATCGGCTCCGGATAGTCCGCCGGCCGCAGCAGCCCGAGCTTCCAGGGCTCGTGGATCGCGATCCCTTCGACCTCCGCCAGCTCAGGGACGTAGCGGCGCACGTAGTCGCCGTTCGGGTCGAGGCGCTTGGCCTGCACGGTCGGGTTGAAGATCCGGTTCGGCCGCGTGTCGACGCCCGTGCCGGCAACCCACTGCCAGTTGCCGACGTTGTTCGCGACGTCGCCGTCCACGAGCAGATCGAAGAAGTGAGCGGCGCCGAGCCGCCAGTCGAGGTAGAGATCCTTCGTCAGGAACGAGGCGACGAGGAGGCGGGCGCGGTTGTGCATGTAGCCCTCGCGCGCGAGCTGTCGCATCCCGGCGTCGACGATCGGATACCCGGTCCGACCGTCCTTCCAGGCCGCGAGCGCCTGCTCGTCGTCGCGCCAGCGGTCACCGCGATCGCGGTAGTCCTCTCGCGACGTCTCGGGCCGGGCAGCGAGGAGCTGGGTGTAGAAGTCGCGCCAGCAGAGCTGCCGGACGAAGGTGCCGGAACCGGCGCGCTCGTCCGCCCGCTCGGCGATCTCGAGCGCGGAGAGGCAGCCGAAGTGGAGATAGGGACTGAGGCGCGAAGTGGCATCGGCGGCAAGGTCGTCGTGCAACCGGCCGTACTCCGAGACGCCGTTCTCGAGGAAACGCTCGAGCCGCCGGCGCGCCTCGCTCTCCCCGCCCCGAGGGAGGTCGGGCGAGGGCGGGCCGGGTGCGAGGTCGGCGAGCGCGGGGAGCCGACCCTTCCTGAGCCCGCTCGGCAGTACGATCTTCCTGGGCGCTGGCTCAAGCGGCCTGTGGGGCGCCGAGCGCCATTGCCGCCAGTACGGAGTGAAGACGCGGTAGTAATCCGCACGCGCCGGCGCGAGCTCACCGGGAGGGATGACGGTGATCCCTGGGAGCACGCGCAACTCGATCCGCCGCTCGTCGCAGGCGCGCTGCAGCCTCTGTTCGCGAGCCTGTGCGTACGCGCTCACGTCCTCGCTGACGAAGACCGTCGCAGCCCCCGTCTCCGCCGCAACCCGCATCGTCTCGACTACGACGCCTCCCTCGCGCACGGCGAGCCCACCACCTCGCTCTCGCAGCGAGCGGGCGAGATTTCGGAGCGCGTCGAGCAGGAAGGCGGCGCGGTTCGGCGCTCCGAAGCGCTCGAGCACGCCCGGATCGAAGACGAAGAGCGGCACGACGTGCTCGGCGGTCTCGGCGGCGGCGGCCAGCGCGGGTTGGTCGTGGACGCGCAGATCGCGTGTGAAGAGGACGATCGCTGTGTGCACGCTTATCGGCCGAGGTAGCCGATCATGCGGTTCGTCAGCCCCGTGACGAAGCTCGTATCGAGGCTTCCCGGACTAGGGAGCTGGGAGAGCTCGGCGTCCAGCTTCGCGGCGACGGCCGGGGCCTCCTTGCGCGCCAACTCGACTGCGGTCTCGAGTCCCGCTCTCGCCGCGGCCGGCTCGGCGCTCCATACGAGCTCGAAGCAACGCTCGGAGTCGAGCTGCGCCCCCTGCCCCGGCACTTCTCGACCGGCAATCAGGGCCGACGAGCGGGGCGCGAGGTGGATCAACCCCCATTCGCGCTCGAGCGGGTCGCCGCGCCGAATCGGCACCTGGGCCGGCTCGTTCTCGAGGGTGGACGGCTCGAGGAAGTCTGCGAAGACCACGGCGCAGCGTGCGCCGCGGGAGAGGTCGAGCCACCGCCGCTTGGCCTGAGCGTAGTAGCGCCGTTCCTGGAACGCCCCGACGAGAACTGCCCGCTCGGCCCGCGCGGAGCACTCGTCCTCGATCGCGTGGGTGAGCAGCGTCAGAGTCCGCTTCGTCACGAGGTGCGGCTCGAGCCTCGCACCACGGGTGAGCTGGGCGAAGAACGATTCGCCTTGCTCCTCCGGGGCGTCTGCCCCTCGCGCGATCGCGCCGCTCAGCGTCGCGCCCGCGGCGCGCTCGGCGAGAACGCGCCGTACGGCCTCGACGTCCTCGGCGCGGTACCGCCGCTGGCCGCCGGGAAGCCGAAGCGGCTGCGGAAAACCGTGCCGGGCCTCCCAGGCCCGCAGCGTGGCCGGCTTGAGGCCGGTCTCCTCGGCGAGCTCCGCGATCGTCAGATGTTTCGACACGACGTAGCGAGAAACCTAGACAACCTGTGGGGTTCTCGGGCGACACGGGAGGATGAGATGGAGTTGAAGAGGTGAGCTGGACGAGCTCCGCGGTTGCGGGAGCGGTGGCCGCAACCGCGTGGGGACTTGTCGAGCCGCTCGACCGGCGGCTCTTCCGCTCCGACTACTCCGATATCGCGCTCCTCGGCAAGGCGGTCACACGCGGCCCGCGCTGGCGGGCG
>JACCRW010000137.1 GCA_013813345.1 Actinomycetota bacterium | reverse complement strand
GAAGTGAGCGGCGCCGAGCCGCCAGTCGAGGTAGAGATCCTTCGTCAGGAACGAGGCGACGAGGAGGCGGGCGCGGTTGTGCATGTAGCCCTCGCGCGAGAGCTGTCGCATCCCGGCGTCGACGATCGGGTAGCCGGTTCGGCCCGCCTTCCAGGCCACGAGCGCCGCCTCGTCGTCGCGCCAGCGGTCGCTGCGATCGCGATAGTCGTCCCGGGAGGTCTCGGGCCGGGCCGCGAGGAGCTGCGTGTAGAAGTCGCGCCAGCAGAGCTGCCGGACGAACGATCCGGAACCGGCTCGCCTGCCCGCCCGCTCGGCGATCTCGAGCGCGGAGAGGCAGCCGAAGTGGAGATAGGGACTGAGCCGCGAGGTGGCATCGGCGGGGAGGTCGTCGTGCAACCGGCCGTACTCTGAGACGCCGTTCTCGAGGAAGCCCACGAGCCGCCGGCGCCCCTCGCTCTCCCCGCCCCGAGGGAGGTCGGTCGAGCGCGGGCCAGGTGCGAGGTCAACGAGCGCGGGGAGCCGACCCTTCCTGAGCCCGCTCGGCAGGACGATCTTGCTGGGCGCCGGCTCGAGCCGCCTGCGGGGCGTCGAGCGCCATTGCCGCCAGTACGGAGTGAAGACGCGGTAATGATCCGCGCCGGCCGGTGCGAGGTCGCCGGGCGGGACGACCGTGATCCCGGGCAGGACGCGCAGCTCGATCCGCTGCTCCTCGCAGGCGTGCCTGAGCCTCTGCTCACGCGCCTGCGCGTACGCGCTCACGTCCTCGCTGACGAAGATCGCCGCAGCGCCCGTCTCCGCTGCAATCCGCATCGTCTCGACGACGACCTCGCCCTCGCGCACGACGAGCCCGCCGCCTCGCTCTCGCAGCGAGCGGGCGAGATTTCGGAGCGCGTCGAGCAGGAACGCGGCTCGGTTCGGCACTCCGAAGCGCTCGAGCACTCCCGGATCGAAGACGAAGAGCGGGACGACGTGCTCGGCGGTCTCGACGGCGGCGGCCAGCGCGGGTTGATCGTGGACGCGCAGGTCGCGCGTGAAGAGGACGATCGCGATCTGCACGGCTACGGGCCGAGGTAACCGATCATGCGGTTCGTCAGCGCCGTGACGAAGCTCGAATCGAGGCTTCCCGGACTAGGGAGGTGGGAGAGCTCGGCGTCCAGCTTCGCGGCGACGGCCGGGGCTTCCGTGCGCGCCAGCTCGACTGCGGTCTCGATTCCCGCTCTCGCCGCGGCCGGCTCGGTGCTCCACACGAGCTCGAAGCGACGCTCGGACTCGAGCTGCGCCCCCTGCCCCGGCACTTCCCGACCGACGATCAGGGCCGACGATCGCGGCGCGAGGTGAATCAGCCCCCATTCCCGCTCGAGTGGGTCGCCGCGGCGAATCGGCACCTGAGCCGGCTCGTTCTCAGGGGTGGACGGCTCGAGGAAGTCGGCGAAGACGACCGCGCAGCGCGAGCCGCGCGAGAGATCGAGCCAGCGTTGCTTGGCCTGATCGTAGTACTGCCGTTCCTGAAACGCTCCGACGAGAACAGCCCGCTCGGCCCGAGCAGAGCACTCGTCCTCGATCGCGTGGGTGAGCCGTGTCAGAGTCCGCTTCGTCACGAGGTGCGGCTCGAGCCTTGCACCACGGGTGAGCTGGGCGAAGAGCGACTCGTCGTGCTCCTCCGCGGCGTCCGCTTGTCGCGCGATCGCGCCGCTCAACGTCGCACCCGCGACGCGCTCGGCAAGGACGCGCCGAACGGCTTCGACGTCCTCGGCCCGGTACCGTCGCTGCCCGCCCGGCAGCCGAAGCGGCCGCGGGAAACCGTGCCGGCTCTCCCAGGCGCGCAGCGTGGCCGGTTTGAGACCCGTCTCCTCGGAAAGCTCCGCGATCGTCAGATGTTTCGACACGGCGTAGAGAGAAACTTAGACAACCTGTGGGGTTGTCGGCGACGTGGGAGGTTGAGATGGGGTTGAAGAGGTGAGCTGGGCGCGCTCCGCGACTGCGGGAGCGGTGGCCGCAACCGCGTGGGGACTTGTCGAGCCGCTCGACCGGCGGCTCTTCCGCTCCGACTACTCCGATATCGCGCTCCTCGGCAAGGCGGTCACACGCGGCCCGCGCTGGCGGGCG